>SCRB01000371.1 GCA_004299545.1 Rhizobiaceae bacterium | reverse complement strand
CGTCGTCGACCGGCTTTTGTCGGACGACGCGATCGTGGCGTCCGACAAAATCGCCGGCATGAGCGACCGCAGCCTGCGTCGCCTGTTCGACCGTCTGGTCAAGCTCGGCGCCGTGCGCGAGCTGTCCGGCCGGCCGGCCTTCCGCATCTACGGGATCTGACGACGATGGCGGAAGCGGCGCGAGGGAGAAGGACGAAGGCACAGCCAGACGATGCTCTGTTTGACCGTGAGCTCGATCATCTGCCGCCGGAGGCGCGCTGGCGCGAATGGATGAACCGCGTCGAGGCCACAATCTTTGCCGCCAGCGAGCCGGTCGGCCGCGAGACGCTTTCCCGGATCGTCGGAAAAAGCTGCAGCATCGAGCTTCTCATCGACGACATCCGCGAGGAACTGCGCGGCCGCCCCTACGACCTGATTGCCATCGCTGGCGGCTGGAAACATCTGACCCGGCCGGCCTACGCCGACGCCACCGCATGGATCATCGATGACACGGGTTTCCCGAAGAAAGGCAGGCATTCAGTCGGCGTCGCGCGCCAATATTGTGGCCAACTCGGCAAGCAGGATAATTGCCAGGTGGTGGTGAGCCTTTCGATCGCGAACAAGCAGGCGAGCCTGCCGATCGCGTGGCGGCTCTATCTGCCGGAGCCATGGGTACAGAACCCGGAGTTGCGACACAGGGCGAAGATCCCGGACAGCATCGGCTTTCAGACGAAGCCGCAGATCGCGCTCGATCAGGTTTGCGCCGCAGTCGCGGCAGGAACACCGGCCGGCGTGATCCTCGCCGATGCAGGTTATGGCGCCGATGGCGCCTTCCGATCCGGCCTGTCCGAACTCGGCCTCGTCTACGTCGTTGGCGTACAGCCGACATTGAGTGTCTGGCGGCCTGGTGAGGAACCGTTGCCACCGGCCCCGTGGAAAGGAACCGGACGCCCGCCGTCGCTGATGCGGCGCAGCCCTGACCACAAGCCGCTTTCCGCCAAGGCGCTGGCGCGGGAACTGCCGGCGGATGCCTGGCAGAGCGTCACATGGCGCGAAGGAACGAACGAAGACCTCGCCTCACGCTTTGCCGCCATGCGGGTCCGCCCCGCTTCCCGCGATCATAACCTCACCAGGCCTCGCCCCGAGGAGTGGTTGCTGGTCGAGTGGCCCGAAGGCGATGCCGAGCCGCTCAAATATTGGCTTTCCACGCTTCCTGCCGGCAGACCGCTGCACGACCTTGTGGCAACGGCCAAGCTGCGCTGGCGCATCGAGCGCGACTATCGCGAACTCAAGCAGGAACTTGGCCTCGGCCACTATGAAGGCCGGGGATGGCGAGGCTTTCACCACCACGCCAGCCTCTGCATCGCCGCTTACGGATTCCTCATCTGCGAGCGGGAAGCGATCCCCCCCTCAGCACCGGCCGGCCCCCAAGACGGCCGGAAATCTTCCGTTTCCCGACGTTCGCGACCCTGCACGCCCGCCCATTCGACCCGAGCGCCATGTCTCGGACTCGATCGCCACAATGCGTCGTCAGATCGCCGTCGCACTCGCCCGCAGCTTGATCCGATGTCCCTGCTGCACCAGAACTGATCCGATACCATTGTTTGGACCCCGGAAGGTGGAGTTTTCCGGCTGCTTCACGATGGCGGGCTGGTGGCACCATCGGGATTGATCAACGAGATCGGCACCTTGTGGCCTATCGCGCCATGTGGGCGCACCTCGTTATAGTATCTGCGCCAATCCTCCAACTTTTCGGCCGCGTCCGCAAGCGTCAGGAACCAGTGCGCGTTCAGGCATCCCGCCCGGAGGCGGCCGTTGAAGGCTTCGATGTAGGCATTGTCGGTTGGCTTTCCCGGGCGAGAGAAGTCGAGCGTGACGCCCTTGGTGTAGGCCCACAGATCGAGATCACGGGACACGAACTCTGTGCCCTGATCGACCCTGATCGTCTTCGGATAGCCGATTTTGGGGCAGACCTTTTCCAGTGTCCTGACCACATCCTCTGCCCGGTAGCTGAAGCGCGGGTCGAGCACCGGCACGTAGCGCGAGAACGTATCGACGACTGTCAGGACGCGGATCTTCTTTCCGGTCGCAAGTTGGTCGTGAACGAAGTCCATCGCCCACACGTCGTTGGGCTCGACGGCGGGCTGGCGATCGTCCCGTAGCTTCGCCTTCACCCGGCGCTTCGGCGTCTTGTTCCTGAGTTGAAGCCCTAAGTCCCTGTAAATCCTATAGGTCCGCTTCATGTTGATGGCCCAGCCCTCGCGCGTGAGCATCACGTGCACGCGCCGGTAGCCATACCGAACCCGCGTTGCACAGATGTCCTTGATCCGAGCTTCGATGCCGGCCTGATCGCGGCGACGGGACTTGTAGTGATAGGTCGAGGTGTCGAACTCCAGAACCCGGCAGGCTCGCCTGATCGACACGATCCACTCACCACACGTCTGCGCCACCAGCTCGCGTTTGCGACCAGGCCTCACAGTTTTCGGCGGATCACGTCCTGCAGCATCTCCCTGTCCAGCGATAGATCCGCCACCAGCTTCCTGAGCTTGCCGTTCTCATCCTCAAGCTGCTTCAGCCGCTTCATCTCCGTCGGCAGCAGCCCGTCATATTTCTTTTTCCAGTTGAAATAGGTCGCCTGGCTGATCCCGGCACGGCGGCAGATCTCCGCCACCGGAATCCCGTCCGCCCCCTGCCTCAGAATGAACGCCTTCTGGGCGTCCGAAAACTTCGATGCCTTCATCGTCTTCCACTCCTCTCCCAGCCAGGAAATTACAGCGGAAAACTCCAATCCTGAACGGTCCAGTTTTCGGGGGTCAGATCAGAACGTACGCATCCGACGAGGGCCGCAGGATTTCGGTGGCCGCGCGTGGTAGCGTCAGGACATGGATATCGATGAAGACAAGATCGACGATGCCGCGCTGGCGCTGTTGTGGCTGACGCTTCATAACGAGCGCTGCGCGTGGAAGGGTTTCGACTGGGCAACGACAGATCGGCTTCACAAGAAGGGCATGATCAGCGATCCGGTGAACAAGTCGAAGTCGCTGGTCCTGACGGATGAGGGCCTGGAGCGGTCGGAGAAGCTGTTTCGGTCCCTGTTTACGCGGCCGCCGCGATAGCTGTCGTCATTTGCTCCTTCCACCGCCACGGCAGCAATTCATGCAGGCGGGAGGCCGGAAGGTCGGCGATGCGTTTGAGGACATCGGCGAGCCAGGCCTTGGGATTGACGTCGTTCAGCCGCGCGGTCGTGATGAGGGTGAGCATGACGGCGGCCCGGTCAGCGCCACGATCCGAACCGGCGAACAGCCACGCCTTTCTGCCGCAAGCTACACCACGCAACGCTCTTTCCGCAGCGTTGTTCGTCATGCAGATCCTGCCATCGTCCGCGTAACGGGCGAAGTCGGGCCAGCGCGACAGCATGTAGTCGATCGGTCCGCTCACCGGCGAAGAGCGCGAGAGATTGGCCCGCTCGGTTCTCAGCCATTCTTCCATCTCGCCCAGCAGCGGCTTGCTCTTTTCCTGCCGGACGGCAAGCCGCTCGGCCGCGCTGAGGCAGTTGATGTCGCGCTCGACGGCGAACAGGGCGTCGATGCGCTTCACGGCTTCCAGGGCAATCGGCGAGATCGGCTTTGCGCCCTTGCCGCGCCGGGCATTGCGCGCGACATCGGCCAGTTCGAAGAACTTCCGGCGCGCATGGGCGAAGCAGAAGGCGGGCGTCGACGGCATCTGCCTCTTCGTCCGGTCGAACAGCGGATTGAAGCCGTTGTAACAATCAGCCTGAAGGATGCCGCTAAAGTCGGCAAGGTGTCTCTGCGGGTGCTCGCCGCGCCGATCCCGGGAGGCGTAGAACACCGCAGCCGGAGGGGCCGTTCCTGCGAACGGCTGATCGTCCCGGACGTAAACCCATATGCGTCCCGTCGTGCATTTGCCCTTTGCCAGGATCGGGATCGTCGTGTCGTCGCCATGCAGCCGTTCGGCCTGGAACACATGCGCATCGATCGTGTCGAAGAGCGGCTTGACGGCGAAGGTGACGTGGCCGACCTGATCGGCCAGCGTCTGGGTCGACAGATCGATGCCTTCGCATTTGAAGCGGGTGCTCTGGCGGTTCAGCGGCATATGCTGCCCGAACTTGTCGAACATGATCGTCGCCAGCAGATTGGGGCCAAGGAAGCCGCGCGGCGTGGCGTGGAACGGCGCGGGAGCCTGGCTGATCGCCTCGCAGTCGCGACAGGCAAACTTCTCGCGCACCGTCTCGATGACCTTGAAGCGGCGCGGGGTCTCTTCCAGCGTCTCCGTCACGTCCTCGCCGAGCTTCGACAGCCGCGAGCCGCCACAACAGGCGCATGTCGCCGGCGCTTCGATGACGATGCGCTCACGCTCGATATTCTCCGGCCATGGCTTGCGCACCGGCCGCTTGCGCGTGAAGGCGCGCACAGTCTGCGTTTTGGCCGCGGCATCTTCGGCCGCCAGTTCGTCCTCGGCGGCCGACGCCCCGAGTTCCTCGAGCCGCAATTCCAACTGGTCGATCAGCCGCTGCGTGCGCTCGCGGCGCGGCCCGTGCTTCTCGCGCTCCAGCTTTCCGATCAGCAACTGCAAATGCGCGATCAGAGCCTCGGTACTCGACAGCTTCGCCTTCGCATTGGCCGCTTCCGCTTCAGCCTCGATCCGCGCC
>SCRB01000370.1 GCA_004299545.1 Rhizobiaceae bacterium | reverse complement strand
TTTTCCGCGACGTCAAGGTGCGGGAAAAGCGCATATGACTGAAACACCATCGCGATATTGCGTTGTGCGGGAAGCAGGCCGGTCACATTCCTGTCGCCGATGAAGACATCGCCGCCGGATACCTGCTCAAGCCCCGCAACAATTCTCAGCAATGTGGATTTTCCGCACCCTGACGGGCCGAGCAGAACGGTGAACGTGCCGGAGGGCACTGTGAACGAGATGTCCTTGAGCGCGTCGGTCGCGCCCCACGACTTGCCAACATTCTCCAGCCGTACGGTCGTCATGCGCACTCCGATCGGGTCGGCGCACCTCGTCCTCCCCCTCTTCCCGGCATTGGCACAATGGCTAAACTCACAAAGTGAGCGCCTATGCACATAATGAGCGTGGATGAAGCCATCAGCTTTGTCAAGAGGCTGGTGGCGGGGTTCGGCATCGAAGAGCGATCGGCATGCGAACGGTGCCGTTCGCGGCGAAGGCAGCGTCTTTTGAGAGGGTCCTCGACCGTGCATTCCGGCCGGGCGCACCATCCGATCGGTCGTCGAGGAATTCAGGCCCGGAAGCGGCGGCCCGTCACGAAGCCCGTCGCCACAGAGGACGGAAGAGAAGGCGAGGGGCCGCCCAAAATGTGATCGCCGGCCTTGTCGTGCTTATGCCGAATCCGATGGATGTCAGGCCAATTCCCCGGTCCATTCCAGTTCCGGCGGGAGCATGGATGTTCCGACGACCCCGGACTCGTGCATCAGATCGTAAAAGTGAATAGCCTCGCCATGCTCATCCGCAAGGATGACATTGTAGGCGGGGGCGTGCGCGATATAGGTGGCGTTTGCGTTCAATTGGTCGAACAGCAGGTGCTGGCTGACGCCACGGCATATCGACATATAGAGATTTCCCGACCTGACATTGGTTTCGGCATGGACATGCCCGGCGAAAATCCTTCTCACATTGCCATGCCTGGTGCAGACGCGGATGAATTCCTGCGATTGGACCAGGCCGATCTTTTGGTGATGCCGGAGACCGATCGGGAATGCGGGATGATGCATGAAAATGTAAACATCCCGCCCACCTGCATTGCCCAGTTCCCGGTCGAGCCAACGCATCCGCTTGTCGCAAAGCCAGCCGTAGATCTTGCCTTCCGCCAGGGTGTCCAGAACGATGATCCGGGTGTCGCCCATATCGATCACGAATTGCGTGAATCCATTCTCGTCGCGCGGATTGTCTGGGAAGGATTCCTGGAAATTTCTCCGGATGTCGTGATTCCCAATGGTCAAGCGGACCGGAACGGCCAGCTCGCTCAGCATCTCCTTGAGAAGGCCGTATGACTGTGCCGAGCCGTCGTCGGCGAGATCACCGGTGATGATGCAGAGATCGGCATCCGCATGATAGGAACGGATGCTCCTGATGCAGCGCTCCAACCGATCCCGCGTGTCCAGCAACGAGTGGTCGGGGACGCTGCTGACGTGCAGATCTGTGAGTTGAAGGAGCTTCATTCGGGACACCGCCGAGGTTGGAACGATCACAATATGAGCGTGCATGCTCATTCTGTCAATTTGTCAAATGCAATGGACCCGGCAAGGGTCTTGTGACACTGGGCGGCGGCGCGGCCATCTCGCTCTTTAGCGGAGGGGCGAAGCGTTTGGGCATCGGAAACAGAGGAAGAAATAGCTAGGGTCAAGACTCGTTCGCGGCATCGATGAGGAACTGTGCAGTCCGGCTGTCCGTCACGAGGGTATTGATGAAGTTCGCGCGCACGGCCGCAAGCACCGCCTCGTGTCGGGATTCGCCCCCTACGACCGCAATGACATCGGGCACCTTGCGCAGCAACTCCAACGATATGGCGAGCGACCTGTCGGAGAATTCCGTCACGATCTGATTGCCGTTGGCGTCGATAATATTAGCGAGCACCTCCACCGCCGGATTGAAGCTTGATACGAATTTCTGGTCTTCAGGCGAAACCGAGTCGTGGATCATCGATTCCCCGGGGCGCCAGGGCGCAATCGCGACCATCGCCCTCGTCAGCTTCGGAAAGAAGGCGTAGGCGTCCTGGATGCCGCGCTCGCGGCGCAGCGTTTCGGCGGCCTGCCGCGTGCTCAGCACGATCGGCGCGAAGATCGGATATGATGGACCGGCCGTCAGTTGGGTGACGCGGCGGATGGTTTCCGTTGGGCTTTCCCACAACGACGCCGCCGCGGCGACGCCGGCAATCTGCACGATCGTGCAATTCGGCAGGGCCCGGATCAATCTTGCGACGCGGCTGGCCGTTCTTCCGGAAGGCAAGCCCACAATATCGGCTTGTTCGACATGTTCGAC
Source organism: Rhizobiaceae bacterium (assembly GCA_004299545.1). Taxonomy (GTDB): domain Bacteria; phylum Pseudomonadota; class Alphaproteobacteria; order Rhizobiales; family Rhizobiaceae; genus Mesorhizobium_L. The sequence continues at coordinate 1,211 of SCRB01000370.1, read as the reverse complement.
GAAATATGATGCAGCCGCTTCGGCGAGCATCTGCAGCAGGTCGATCTCGGGAGACCAGGGGACCACGATGGCCCGATCCAGGTTCCATGCCGATTTCAATTTCTTGGCCCGCTCGGGATCCAGCCCATCCGGGCGCATCAGGGTAATGTTGACGAGCCCTATTTCGCGCGCTTCCTTGAGAAGCCGCGCCACGCGAAAACGACTTATGCCCAGCGCCTCTCCGATGGCCGCGCGCGAGGAATCCTCCAGAAAATACATCTCGGCAGCCTGGAGCATGAGAGAAGCTCGCTCCGGCGACGTCGACTTGCGTTCAACCCGGTTCTCTGGCGTAGGGCCCATGATGTTTCCTTTGTCTGCGGGCCGTCGGCTCAGCCTGTAGGCCGGATAGGTGGTTTACGCGATGGTTTGAACTAGGTCGTAGTGAGGATTTAACGGTTGACTGCGTTGGTGCCCGAAATCATTGCTGAACAGGAGAAAAGCGCAAGGCGGTGTCGGCCACCGTCGAGCATTTTCGACGCATTCAGAAACGATTTCGGCCCAACTCCCCGAAACCGGGACTTGTCCCGGTTTCTATTCCCGACCAAAGAACCAAGTCGGGCAAGCCCGACTTGGAGGGGCCGCGCTGAAATCCGCCATTTCTTCGTCGCTCGTCGTCGAATATGCTCGGCATGTCCTTCCTCCTCGCGCCTAAAACTGGCGGATTTCCCCTGCGGCGCAGCCAATCGTTAAATCGTCACTACGACCTAATGGAGCAACCGCTTCGGCAGGGATAGATGTTAGGCCGTGATCCCGCAGCGCCGCAAGCACCCCTCTGTTTATCGCCTGCCCAGGCAGTTCTGAAAGCCATTATCTTCCCCCATTGCTACCCGCGCTGTGCCCGTCGTTCGGCTTTGGGCAATTGGCGCGATGAGTGAGAAGAGACTCTGCTTTCTCTTTCCAGCGTCTCGCCTGGCGGGGCGCTTCGTCTGTCCGATCCCGCCGAAGAGCGCGTGCATCGCTCCCGTTTCCACGGCAATGCCGAAGTGAGGCCCGCCGGCGCCGCAGCCGGGAAGAAGGTGGTTTTCAAGCAATATTTTATATTGTATATAATCTATACTAGCATCCGGCCGTCATGATATGCGATTGGGCGCGGAGGCGAAAACTTCACGGACTGATGCCAACTGCAAGGGAGAGACGGGAATGGCATGTCATGACTTCGATTACGGAATGAC
>SCRB01000369.1 GCA_004299545.1 Rhizobiaceae bacterium | reverse complement strand
TATGGCTCGGGCGCGATCGGCGGCGTCGTCTATTTCGATACCAAGGATGCGGGCGACTTCCTCAAGCCCGACGAGACGTGGGCCGCCTCGACCACGGGCCGCTTCGAGACGAACGGCCATGGCTGGACGACGAGCACCACCGGCGCCTATCGCTTCAGCGACAGCGCCGATGTCATAGGCAACATCGTCTATCGCAATTTCGGCGACTACAAGGACGGCGACGGCGATCGCCAGAAGGGAACCGGCTTCGACGTGCTGAGCGGCATGTTGAAGGGCACCTTCCGGCCGACCGACGACAGCGAACTGAAACTCGGATGGGTCGGCGCCAGCGATGGCTGGCACGAGATCAGCGGCGGCGTTCCTGCATACGATCTCGGCCTGAAGCAGAACACCTTCACAGCGCGCTACAATATCACCGATCCCGACCGCACCTGGCTCGATCTTCACATCAACGCGGCCTACAACAGGACCGCACTCAACCAGAAGAGCCTTGTCGATCTCGCCGGCCGCTACGATCCGACGACCGGCCTGCCCGTCATCGTGCCGGCCGGATCGGAATCGGATTACAGGGTCGGCACTCTCAGCTTCGATGTGTGGAATACCTCGCGATTCCGGACCGGCGCGGTCGAGCATGAACTGACCTATGGCGGCGACTGGGTCGGCGACGACGTGCATACGGGCGGTGCAACCGGCGGCGACAGTTTTTATACGCCATCCGGCAAGCGCACCGTATGGGGCGGCTATATCCAGGACAAGGTGACCTGGAACTGGCTCGAAGTGATCGCTGGCCTGCGCTATGACAATTACAGCCTGAAGGGTGACGGGATCGACCATTCCGGCGACCGCGTGTCGCCGCGTGTGACGGTCGGCGTGACGCCGTTCGAGACTCTCGGTCTGGACGGGCTCCAGTTCTACGGCACTTATGCCGAGGGCTACCGCTCTCCGTCGGTCACGGAAACGCTGATCAGCGGCATGCATCCTGCGGGCGTCACCTTCCCGTTCCTGCCCAATCCGAACCTCCGCCCCGAGGTCGGCAAGACCTGGGAGGTCGGCATCAACTACAAGGATGACGGTATCTTCGAGGCGAACGACGCGCTGCGCGTCAAGGCGGATTATTTCCACAACGACGTGACGGACTATATCGAGGGCGCCGACATCAATGCCAGCACCGGAAGCTGCCCCTATCTCGGGAACCTGCCGCCGGTCTTCGTCCCCGGCGGCTACTATATCCCGACCTGCTACCAGTACCAGAATTTCGCCAACGCGAAGATCCAGGGTTTTGAGTTGGAGGCGGTCTACAATGCGAGCTGGGGTTTTGCCGGCCTGTCCGGCTCCATCATCAACGGCCACACCGTTTCCTATTCGGGCGAGCGCGCCGATCTCCTGACGACGCCGTCCGCCCAGGTGACGGGACAACTCGGCTTTCGCTTCCTCGAAGACAAGCTCACCATCGGCGGCGAGGTCCAGTACAATCGCAAGCCGAAAGGCAATCCGATCGCCGACGACTACACGCTCGTCAACGCGTTCGCGAGCTATCATGTCAACGACAATTTCAAGCTCGATTTCCGCGTCAACAACATCTTCAACGCCAAATACGTCAATCCGCTCAACATAGACACCGATGGAAGCGCGCCGGTTCCCGCCGTCTACGAGCCCGGCGTGTCCTTCATGGTCGCCGCGACCATGCGCTGGGGAGGGTGAGGATGCGCAGCCATTGTTTTCTGGCTCCTCTGCTCACGGCCTGCGCGTTGGCATCGATGCCTGTCCCGGCAGCTTTGGCGCAAGGCGCTGGCGCGGAGGCCAGCCGGCCGTCCTTGCAATTGGAACTCAACGCCATGGAGCCGTCCAAGGCGGGTTGCAGGCTCACCTTCGTCGTCACCAACTCTCTCGGCAAGAGCCTCGACAAGGCGGCGTTCGAAATGGCGCTCTTCAACGATGCCGGCGTCGTCGATCGCCTCACCGTCCTTGATTTCAAGGACCTGCCGTCCGGCAAGACGAAAGTCACCCGCTTCGACCTGCCGGGAGTCGATTGCGGCAAGATCGGCAGGGTTCTTGTCAATAGCGCGACGGCGTGTTCGGGCGCAGGCGTCGATGCGAAGGCGTGCATTCGCGACCTGAAGACGACAAGCAGGGCGAAGGTCAGTTTTGGAAGCTGAGGGATTGAACGGCGGGATGGCTGACAGGGAGCGCGACAAGCGCGTCCTCCCAAACGCTGTCCGCCGTTCCCAGCCGGCGCGAAACCGGTGGGACTGGAGGCTGGCGGGCCCTGCGCGCCGGACCCCGCCTCCCGCCCTGGAACTTCCTCCCGCAGGGGGCGGCAGGCATTGGCCCGAGCCGTGTTTCGCGAGTGCCACATCCTTCCCCGATTTCGATGAGACCCTGCAAATCCCGACGCCGCTTTTGCCTGATAATGATCCGGGCCTTCCGAGCGTCGCCCGTTCACTTTCCATCGCGCCACGGGCCGGCTGGACTGCATCGAAAAATAGGGGGCGTACGGCGATTGCCATATCGGCCGCTTTTCACGCAGCCCTGCTCCTCTTCTTCGTCCATTTCGTTCAGGACGCCGCTCGCATCGCGGGAGGCGAGCAGGCGGGCGCCGTCCTGCTCGGTAATGCCGATCAGAATCAACTCCGTTCCGGAGAAGCGTCTGAGCCAAATGTCATGCATGTCGCGCTGATTTCCGTTTCGAAGGCGAGGCCAGTCGAGACGGCGGCGGCTGCCCCGGTGGCTGCCGTCGAGGCGCTGGAGCCTGCCGAACCTGCCGAAGCCGTGCAGTCGAGTCAGGTCATCACGCCGATGGAAGAAGCTTCGGCGCAACCTGAAACGATCGCAGAAGCATCGGCGGTTCCAGCCGATGCCGTTCCTTCCGCGCCATCTCCCAACGATGTTCCACCCGTTCTCGCCACGGACGCGGCCGCGGTCGCTGCCGCGCCGGAAGCGGTGGCGGCAAATGCGGCAACTGAAGGAGTAGAGGGCGCGAAGCCGATCGAGTCCATCTCCGCCTCCTCGGAGCCTGTGACCCCAGTGCGGCCCATCGAGGAGCCGCAAAGCGAGGAGCCGGTCGAACCAGCCGAAATCCCGGCTCTGCCGCAGCGGGTCGCGGAGCGGCCTTCCACCGCGAAGCGCGAGAAGCCGGTTGCAAAACGCCATCAAGAGGTGTCGTCGAAGGCCGCGAAACGTGCCCAACGGGAGACGAAGGCCCCGTCGAGCGGCTCACGCGGAAAGGGAGACGCCGATCAGCGCGAGGGGCGCGCCGAAGGCTCCGACAACGGGCGGAAGGCGGCGGCAGGCAGGGGGGCGGTGGCGTCCGCCGAGGGCAATGCGGCGGTTTCGAACTACCAGGGCAAGATCGTTCGCAAACTCAGGCGCGCCCTGCGCTATCCGAATGCCGCCGGCAGCAGGAGGCTGCGTGGCGTGGCGCAAGTTGGGTTCGTGATATCGGCCGTCGGCGGCGTCGGCGGCATCCATCTTGTCGCCAGTTCAGGCTCGCCCATCCTTGACAAGGCCGCCCTGGAAGCGGTCAGGCGCGCAGCGCCGTTCCCTCCCATACCGGTCGAAGCGGGCCGATCGAGTTGGCCTTTCACCGTGCCGCTCGCCTTTGTCCGATAGAGCAATTCCAGCAAAAGTGTGAAGCGGTTTTGCGTCCGGAATTGCGTGGAAACAAAGAGATAGAGCACTTCTCCGATTTGGTAAAACGGGAAGTGCTTTGGGACGGAACGACCTTTTATTGCGGTTAGAAGCCGGCGGAGAGTGCCATGCGTACGAGGTCGGCGAGGCTCTTCGCCTGCATCTTGGCCATGATGTTGGCGCGATGAACCTCGACGGTGCGGGGACTGATATCGAGATCGTAGCCGATCGTCTTGTTGGGAAGGCCGGCAACGACGCCGGACAGGACCTGACGTTCGCGGTCCGTCAATTCGTCCAGCCGGCGCCTGATTTCCGCAGCATTGCCGGCCCCTGCCGTATGCTCCTTCAATTGCATGGCGGCCTGCCTGATCGCCTCGATCAGGACGTCTTCCGCGAACGGCTTTTCGATGAAATCGAGTGCGCCTGCCTTCATCGCCTCGACGGCCATCGGCACGTCGCCATGACCGGTGATGACAATCGCCGGAATGGCGATCTTTTCGGCGCCGAGCCTGCGCAGAAGCTCGACGCCGCTCATGTCGGGCATACGCAAATCGGTGATCAGGCAGGCATTGGTCAGGGAGGGCGCCAGGTCAAGGAAGTCCGTCGCTGAATTATGCACCCGGACCGCGAACC
>SCRB01000368.1 GCA_004299545.1 Rhizobiaceae bacterium | reverse complement strand
CAGGTTGATCACCACGGCGAGATAGGCAAAGCCCTCCTGGGTTCGGATGTAGGTGATGTCGGTCACCCATGCCCTGTCCGGTGCGTCGACGTCAAACCGCCGGGCAAGGGTGTTGTCGACCACGACCGACGGCTTGCCTCCATAGGAGCCGGGCCGCCGCTTGTAGCCGATCTGTGCCTTGATCCCGGCCAGCTTTGCGAGACGGGCGATGCGATTGGCACAACTGGTCTCACCCTGATCAAGAAGATCGTCGTGCAGCTTGCGATAGCCATAGACCCTGCCGCTCTCCTTCCAGGCCTTGCTGAGAAGCTCCGTCTGACGGGCATCTTCCCGAGCCCGTTTGCTCAATGAGCTCTTCAGCCAGGCGTAGAAGCCGCTGGGTCGGATGCGCAGGCAGCGGCACATCGCCCGCACCTTGAACTGCTGGCGATGCTCGGCAACGAACGCGTATCTCACCCGTTCGGCATGGCCCTCGGACCAATGGCGGGCTCACGCCTCACCCTTGGCGAAATACGCGTTCGCCAAGGCTCACCTCTTTTCAAGAGGTCGCGCTCCTCGGTGACGCGCGCCAGCTCTTTCTTCAGACGACGGATCTCTGCGGCCTGATCGTCATCGGTTGAACCGGATGGCTTCGAGAACTTTCTCCGCCATGCGTAAAGCGGGTGCTGACTGACCCCGAGCCGCTTCGAAACCTCTGCGACGGGATAGCCCCGCTCGCTGATCTGCGCGACCGCGTCGCGCTTGAAATCGTCACTGAAATTGCCAGACCTCATCATGGCCTCCTTGCCTCAAAATTAGGGAAGAAGGCGTCCACAAATCTAGGGGCTATTCAAGGCAACATACTTCGAATGGAGTAGTTCCAAAGATCAAAATGCAACTTCTGCAAACTAGCGCAGACCATGGCATGGGCTCACAATTTTTTCAGGCGGGCGCTGTCCGATGGGAGAAGCGCTATGAACGACCTGAGCCTCACCACGCTGGAAGGCGGAAAGAAGGCAATCAGCGCTGAAACGATTGAAGCGTTTGCCGGAAAGCTGCGTGGCGGTGTGTTGATCGCGAGCGATGACGGCTATGACACGGCGCGAACGATCTGGAATGCAATGATAGACCGCAGGCCTGGCCTCATCGTGCGATGTGCAGGAGCCTCCGATGTCGTGAATGCGGTGAATTTTGCCCGAGACAACGGTCTGCTCGTCTCGGTGCGCGGCGGCGGCCATAACATTGCGGGTAATGCCCTCTGCGACGGTAGCTTAATGATCGACCTTTCGTCCATGAAGTCGATCCGCGTTGATCCAATTGCGCGCCGCGCCCGTATCGAGCCTGGTGCGACACTTGCCGATGTCGATGCCGAGACGCAGGCATTCGGTTTGGCCGTTCCGACCGGGATCAATTCGACCACGGGTATAGCGGGGTTGACTCTCGGCGGCGGCTTCGGATGGATCACCCGCAAATTCGGCCTCACGATCGACAATCTCCTGTCTGTCGACCTGGTCACGGCCGACGGAAAACTCCGCCATGCGAACAAAGAAGAGAATCCGGATCTTTTCTGGGCCATTCGCGGTGGGGGCGGCAATTTCGGCGTAATCACGAGCTTCGAGTTCCAACTCCACAAGCTCGGTCCTCAAGTGCTGTCGGGACTGGTGATCCATCCGCTCGAGAATGGAGAAGCAGTATTACGGGAATATCGGAAGGCGCTCGAAGACGCGCCCGACGAACTGACCTGCTGGACGATACTGCGCAAGGCTCCGCCCGCGCCTTTTGTCCCGTCCGAATGGCACGGCAAGGAGATTGTCGTGCTGGGTATCTGCTATTGCGGCGATCTGCAGAAGGGAGAAAAGGCGGCGGCGAGGCTGCGCTCAATCGGCGCCCCGGTGATGGATCTGGTCGCGCCCCAGCCGTTCACGCAATGGCAGGGCGCTTTCGATGCACTCCTTGCGCCCGGTGCACGCAATTATTGGAAGAGCCACGATTTCACGGAGCTTTCCGATCCGCTCATAGAGGTGATGATTGATGCGGCCTGGCGTCTGCCTGGTCCGGAATGCGAACTCGCGATTGCGCATGTGGGCGGTGCGGCTGGCCGTGTGCCCGTGGAAGGGACGGCCTTCCCGCAGCGCAAGTCGCATTTCGCCCTCAATGTCCACACCCGCTGGCGCGAACCGGAGATGGATGAGTCTTGCATCGCCTGGGCTCGCGGTCTGTTTGACGCCGCCAAGCCTTATGCAGCGGGAACGGCCTACGTCAACTTCATGCCGGGCGACGAGATGGATCGGGTTGAGGCGGCTTATGGTGTCAACTACCCGCGACTTGTGGAGACAAAGCAGCTTTATGATCCAATGAACCTGTTCCGCATGAACCAGAATATTAGACCAAATCCGGCACGGAGCGCTGCCTAAGTCATCGCAAGAATCTGAGAGGCTGATAGCACTATCAAGTTTTTGGAAGGGCTGCATGGCTTCAAGTTTCAATGTCCAGGAAGTGGCCGGCTATGAGCAACTCATGGGCCGCTGGAGCCGAAAGCTCGCTCCCTTGTTTGTCGAATTCTCAGGACTTGTTGACGGAGAAAGGATTCTCGATGTCGGGTGCGGCACCGGCAGCCTGACCTTTACGCTGGCGAAGATCGCGAGTCTGGCCGAGATCGCTGCTATAGATTATTCGCCCGTCTTTGTCGAAGAAGCGATCCGCCGAAACACCAATCCACGCATAAAAATCCAGCAGGCTGATGTCTGTGCATTGCCCTTTGAAGACGCTGAATTTGATCGTGCGTTGGCCCTGCTCGTGCTCCACTTCGTGCCGGAAGCCGGAAAGGCGGTGGCTGAGATGCGCCGCACCGTACGGCCTGGGGGCGTCGTAGCCGCCGCCGTGTGGGACCATCTCGGTGGAATGCCGGGAATGCGAATGATGGTGGATACGGTAGCGGTGCTCAGCGAACGCGGACGTCAGTTACGCAGCCGTTATTGCTTCCAGCCGATGATGTTGCCGGGCGAAATGAAGCGGACATTCATTGAGCAGGGCCTCTCGAATGTCGAGGAAGCAGAGCTGATTATTCGCATGGATTATCAGAACTTTGATGACTATTGGGCGCCTATTGCCGCCGGTGAGGGGCCTTTAGGAAAATACATGGCAACGCTCGATGCCGCCGGGCGGATGCGCACCAACGCTGCAGTCCGCGATGCCTACGAGGCAGGACGCCCGGACGGCCCCAGGTCTTTCGCCAATGTCGCCTGGGCCGTTCGCGGCACCGTTCCATAACCTTGGCCCGCAAAGAACCATTTCTGCTGCCAGTTCTTCAAGGAGTTCGCGACAGAGATGGGGGGACGAACGCTACTGGGCCTGCTGATCATCGCATCCAGCGCCGTCGTCCGATGGGCCAGACGCAAAGGCGTGCCATCTGGCTCTTGGCTCCACGGAATGCAGGCGCGTAAGCCGCCGATGTGGTGATCGTGGCGCTGGCCAACAAGACGGTGCGCATCGCCTGGGCGCTAATGACGAAAGGTGGAATCTACCGGGCCCCGCCCGTCGCCGCCTGAGTGCAGCGACGGACGCGAGCCACGCCGGCTGTCCTTGCTGCCGGGGCGCCAATTCACCGATCTTCGCCCGGACGATCCAGCGGACCGCGCCCGATACTCCGACGCCGAAACGCGCCGATGCCCCTTCGTCGGCAGCCTTCAAAACACGCAACCGCA
>SCRB01000367.1 GCA_004299545.1 Rhizobiaceae bacterium | reverse complement strand
AACGAAGCGGGCCGGTAGCGGGCGTCGCGATCCCGAGTTTCGACCGCGTCGGCCGCCGCTTTCCGCTTGCCGCCGCCGCTCCCTCCCCCCATGCCGGACTGGAGACGATCGCGGCTACCGGCACATGGTTCGATCGCATCCAGGACATTCTGGTCGCAGGCCGCGACCGGGAAACGGACGCCGACGCGCTGGCCGAGGATCTGGCCAGCCAACCCTTTCCGCGGCTACTGCCTTCGACGAGCCGCCCCTTCCGCCACATGCTGTTTTGGACCGATGGCATGTCGCCGATCGAGGCCAGTCCCGAAGCTCCGCGGGAAGCATTGGAGGAGCTTTTCGCAACCGTGCGCGAGGCAGGCTGATGCAGATCCTGAACCAGACCGGCTTCGTGCACGAATTCACGATGGGCATGGACAAGGCCGCTCATGAATATGTCGTGGTCGTGGTGAAGGGCACGTTCGACTTCCCCGATACGCCAAACGGTCCTGTGCGCAAGTCGGCCGAGCAGGTTCCGCTGGTGATGGCCGACACGCAGACCGGAGAGCCGGGCTATTCGGCAACGCTATGGGAAACGGATTTCGCCTTCCGCAAGCCGCACTGCGACGTGATCGCCAATGGCTGCGCCTGTGCTCCGGCCGGCCGGCCTGCGGGGCGGGTGCCGGTCGGCATCAAGGTCGGCAACTGGTCGAAGTGCTTCGAGGCGGTCGGCCACAGGGAGTGGCGCGCCATCGGCCCCGTCTTCGCCGCAACGGCACCGCAGCCTTTCCTCAAGATGCCCATATCCTACGACAACGCCTGGGGCGGCACCGACCGGCTCGATCCGGAAGACAGACAGCCTGCCGCCTATCGGCGCAATCCGGTCGGCACAGGCTGGGCGCAAACAAGGAGCCAGCGCTTCATCCCGGGCCTGAGGCTGCCCAACACGCAGGCCGTCGGCGAGGAAATCCGTTCGCCTTTCGGCGACTACCATCCGATGAGCTTCGGTCCGATGGGGCGCGGCTGGCCCGGCCGCATCGAATATGGGGGCACCTACGACCAGAACTGGATCGACAATGTCTTCCCCTTCCTGCCGGAGGATTTCGACGAGCGCTATTTCCAGATGGCGCCGCCCGACCAGCAGATCGACCATCCAAAAGGCAGCGAGGAAGTGCAACTGGTCAACCTCACGCCGCGCGGGCGGGAGGTCTTCCGCCTGCCGAAAACGACCCTGCCGATCACGCTGTTCAAGGGCGGCGATGCGACATTCGAGGCAGAACTCCTTCCCGATACGATCCTGTTCGATCTGGAAAAGCGCCGCTTCTCGCTCGTCTGGCGCGTGCAACAGCGCATCCGGCGTACCATCCTCGACTTTACGGAATGCTGGATCGGACTGCCGACGCGGGGCATGCTGCGGGCAAGGGCGGCAGGAAAGCGCTATATCCGCAGCTTCGAGGTTCCCGCGAAGTTCGACGACGACGCGGCGGCTGCATGAAGCCACCGCTCGACATCGTCTCGGTCGGCATGGTCACGGCGGTGGGGCTGGACGCACCCTCGTCCTGCGCGGCGATGCGTGCGCGACTGGACGGGTTCCGGGAGACGCGCTTTAACGGCCCGCGCGGCGGACGCCTCGTCGGCGCGCCAGTGCCGCTACCGCGCAACTGGATCGGCGAAAAGCGGCTGGCGCATATGGCGGCCGGAGCGATTTCGGAAGCGTTCAAGGATGTTCCGGAAGCGCGCCACCGAACGGCGCTGATCCTCTGTCTTGCCGAACCCGACAGGCCGGAGATGGTCGCGTCGAACCCGGAAAACCTGTCGCGGCGGATCGTCGATATGATCGGCTTTAAATCGTCATATCGCCCTCGGATTATTCGCCATGGCCGTCCATCCGGGCATGTGGCGCTGGTCCAGGCAAAGCGCATCCTGTCGTCCGGACAGGCGCCATTCGTCATGATAGCCGGCGTCGACAGCTATCTCAGCACGAGGACGATCCTCCGCTATGTCAATGACAACCGCATTCTCGCGCCGCATAATCCAAACGGCTTCATACCCGGCGAGGCCGCCGCCGCCATTATCCTGACCCGGTCCAGTTCCGCGCCCCTGCGGCTGGTCGGCCTCGGCCTCGCGCGCGAACCCGCCACCATCTACAATCCGGAGGATCGCCCGCTACGCGGTAATGGGATGACGGCCGCTTACCGGGCCGCTCTCGACGAAACGGGAATCGAAATGAGCAGGATCGGCTTCCGCATCGCGGATTTAATCGGCGAATCCTACTGGTTCAAGCAGTCGGCATTGGCAAATCTCCGGCTGGTGCGCGGAGCGCACGCTTTCCAGGATCTCTGGTCGCCAGCTGAATCGCTCGGCAATGTGGGCGCAGCCGTGGTTCCGATTATGATTGGGATGGCATGGATTGCGGTTCAGAAAGGCTACGTGGCCGGCAATCCGATCCTGATCGAGGCATCGAATGACGACGGGGCCTGCGGCGCAGCAATCGTGGCTGCGGTGCACTAATGTCCACGAACGTGTTCGCAAACGGATTGGAAATCTCGGGCAAGGCCGTCGACGCAAAAACGATCGCGGCGTTTCCGGACGTTTGCTTCACGCCTCCCGAAAACCCGGCAACTCCACCGGGCGTTCCGGTACCTTATCCGAGTTTCGGCTTCGCATCCGACACCGAGCAAGGGACCGGCACGGTCAAGATCGGCGGGAAGACCGTCAATATAAAGAACAAGTCCGACCTGTCGAAGACGAGCGGGACGGAAGCCGGATGCGCCACGAAAAAAGGAGCGGTTACCTCGAAGAACGTCGGCAAGGAGTATTTCCACTCGTGGTCGAGCGACGTCAAATTCGACGGCGAACCCGTGGTCCGCCACACCGACCTTGCAACGAACAACCACGCATCGCCGCAAGCCAACACGCCGCCAATGCTCCACGCGGCGCAATGGGAAGTCGACGGCACATGCTGCGCGCAAATTCTCAGCGACAACAAAATGGTACTGCACCGGCACGGCGACAGCGATTGCAAGAGCGAAGAAGGTTACTGGTCTGAACATTACGTCGAGAACCAGTACATGGCGGTCGCCGGAAACCGGAACAAAACGAAGGCGAAATTCAGGAACTACGCCTGCGACGACGCACCCTGCCTTTGTATGCATTCCAAATGGAAGAAGGGTGACACCGACAGGCCGGGCCATTTGCGTGTAGGTCAGACGACCGGCACCGACCACTATGAAAAATCCAAGGTTTGCAGAGACTGCCTGAACGAGGAAGACCCCAATCTCGGAGATTTTGCCGATACCTGTGCGCGCGCCTCCGTCGATAATCACGAGAACATGGAGGGCAAATCAGAAACGACTAAACAGAGAGTTGCCGCCTGCTTGGTGGCGGTGTTTTTTGCCCATTTGCTTGAAAAGATAAACGAGTACAGAAAATCGAAAAATCAGAAACCGGCCACGATAAGCGAATTGCGATCGATGACGAGGTAAGGCGTTATGAGCAAGTTCACTGACGACATGAGGACAATCCTCGGCGACCCGAACTATCATGCGCAATGCATGCAAATTGCGCCGTTCGGCGTCGACAGGTGTGCCCTTCTGTTCGAGATCGGCACGCAGGAGCACGACGTCGCCTACTCGGTCGTCTTCGAGGTGGCCGGCTTCAATCCCAACACGGCACGGCAAATCTTCAAGATCGACCGATGGCTGACTTCGCTTACCTCCCCCGATCCGGCAAGGCTCTTCGCCCTTGAGGTGGGGCGCACGGTATGGAAATACGAAAGCGGAGGCTGGACTTCGGCCAAGTTCGCAACGAGCCTCATGCAGCGTGTCTGGTCTTCGGATCAAAGCCTGACGCTTCTCGTCGGCGACAATGGTCAATCTTGGGAGAGCGCGGCGGCGGCGTGGTCGCCGCTTGATCCGGATGCCAAGCGACGCCTGCGTGACGTGCACGGGCCGGAGAGAAGCCTTGTGCATTCCGTGGGAGAGTTCGGCACGATCCAGCGCCTTGCCGGAAACGGCTGGGAGGCTCTTGATGTCCCAATCGAGGATGATCTATGGGGCGTCTTCGTAACGCCGGGCGGGGTGGTGCGCGCTGCCGGCAACCACGGGACCTGCGTCCGCGTCGTGGATGAGGAACTCATCCACATCGAGGCGCCTGACAACAGGTTTTTTTCCGTGCACCAGTTCCAGGGAGAAACCTATTGGGGCGACAGTGGATTTGGCATCTATCGGGAAAAGGGCGATCGACTCCTTGAGTTCCATGATACCGGCACAGGTTGGGACATCCGTTCCGATCCCGATTACATGTATGTCGTCGGAGGTGGCATCGCATGGCGCTTTGACGGCCGTCGATGGAATTCGCTGCAACTGGACTATGACGGCAACGACCTTCTTCTGATCCAGTAAGTGGATCAGGGCGGCAATTGCGCCGACAGATACTTCCGGACCCGATCCAGATCGAGCCGATCGACCGAGAGTCCGGCGGCGCTTGGCTGCAGCATCCTGACCACGAAAAGCTCTCCCGCTTCCGGAAATTCCTCGTAGCGTTCCTCGGCGATCCTTCGCCCCTCCTCGCCCGCCACGCGCAATCCGTCGAGATGCGCTTCGAGACGCTCGACGAGCCGCGCTACGCGGATTTCGTCCAGTTCGGGATTTTCCTCCGGATAGAGCAGATGCCGGTCGTAGACCGTCCAAAGGAATGCCGCCATTTCGGCGTGCTGGCGCACGATCTCCTTCAGCACCGGAACTCTGGTCATCAGTTGAGGTTCACGGAGCCGCCACGGATGCGGTTCGCCGCGCTCGCGTGGCTGACGAGATAGGTACCGCGTATGGTGATGTGACCGTCCTTTTCCATGATGATGGTCGCCTTGCCGCAGCGAAGCTCGATGCGCTCCTCGCCGGTGATGAGGACGTGCTTTCCGTCGCGCGTTATTTCGGGCGCCTCCCGACGGGCCTGCGGCTCGACGATCCGTCCGACGACCAGCGGGCGCTGCGGGTCGCCCTCCTCGAACAGCAGCGCCACGTCGCATCCCACCATGTCGGGCGTCAGTTCGACAAGCGTTCTCGCTTCGACGGCGTTCGCGCCTTTCAGCCCGCCATGGGCGACAAGCGGACCGCTCTCGCCGAACCCGAGGAACTGCCCTATGACGACACCGTTGATCTGCCGCGCGTTTGTTTTCACGTCGAACCTCAGTTCTGATTGATCTTCGAACCCTTCATCGTGATGTCGCTCGAAGCCTTGATGTTGATTTTGCCCGATCCGTTGACGCTGATGTCCTTGCCCTCGATGCTTATGGTGCCGTCTTTCTTCATCGAGATCGCAGCCGAACCGCATTTGATGACGACCGTATCGCCGGCTTCGATCACGAGGTTCTTGCCGATCTTGATCAGGCCGTCCTCGCCGACCTCGACGGCGCTGCCCTTTGCAATCTTCAGGGCGCGAGAGCCGCCGACATCCGTCACGTCGTCCGACGCTACCTTGGCGCTCCGCTCCGCACCGATCTCCGTCGACTGCGCCCCGCCGATATTGATGCCCTGATCGGTGGCCACCTGCCATGAATCCGAAGCGCCGATCGCGTGGCTTTGATCAGCCCCGACGGTCACGGAACGCGCCGCCCCGATCGTATTCGTCTGCGGTCCGCCGACGCTGCGCGTCTCCGATGCGCCAACCGTGTCGATGCGGGCCGCGCCGACCTTGACCGCCTGGACAATCGCTACCGTCTGGCTGTGATTAGAGCCGATCGTTTCCGTCGAATTTGCGCCGATGCTGATCGTCTCGTTCGAGCCGACGGTCAGCGAGCGGTTGGCACCTACCGTCTCCGTGTCGTTGGACCCTATGGCGGTGGTCTGGTCGACGCCCACCTTCACCGTCTTGTCGTTGCCCACGTCTTCGTCGAGATCATGCCCGACGGAATGCTTCGCGTCGTGGTCGATCCGGTCCGACTGATCGTGCTGCACATGCTTGGCACGGTCGTTCTTGATCAGGAGGTTGTGGTCTTTCTGCGCCTGGAAATAGACCTCCTCGGACCCGGCCTTGTCCTCGAAACGGAATTCGTTCCAGCCGCCGCCGCCCTTCGATGAATTGCTCTTGATACCGGACTGGGTCGCATTGGCCGGCAGTTCGTAGGGCGGCATCTGCGCCCCGTTATAGAAGCGGCCGGTGATGATTGGCCGGTCGGGGTCGCCTTCGACGAAATCGACGATGACTTCCTGACCGATCCGGGGGATCTGGATGAAACCCCAATTGCCGCCCGCCCAGCCTTGCGAAACGCGCACGAAGCAGGAGCTGTTCTGATCCTTCTTGCCAAGCCGGTCCCAATGGAATTGTACCTTCACGCGCGCATATTTGTCGGTGAAGATCTCCTCGCCCGCCGGGCCGACTACGGTCGCGGTCTGCGGTCCGCGCATGACCGGCCGCGGCGTGATGCGCGGCGGCCGGAACGGGATGTTCGTTGGCGCGAGTTCCAGAACGACGCGGAAGGTCTCGCCCCCATCCTCGACGCCACTCCTGTATTCAGGATCGTAAAGAGTGAATTGTGCGGCGATGACCAGGTATTCCCGGTTCTGGTCGCCGCGCGGGAACCCTTCGAGACTGAAGGTGCAGCCGGGGAAAAGCCCGCGCACCGTGCCCTCTGCCGCTATCCGGAGATGTGGCGCCTGCAATTCCTCGCGCCTGAGCGATGCGACCGCGTCGCCACGACCCGTATCGAGATGTGCGCCGGGCTGGCGATAGTTCTCCCCGGTGGCCTCCTTGTGACTGAAGGCCCGGGACGATTTCGCCATCAGGTTGGCCCCCGGTTTCGTGAAATCGAAATCCGTATGCGTGTAGGCGCCGGGCCGGACTGAAGTAGAGGGGACCCAGCCGGTGATGTATTCCACGTCACGGCGCGTCGCCTCCCCCTCGAAATGATAAGGAACGGCCTCATAACCGGGTGCCGGCTTCAGCTTGTTCATGGCGTCGGCAAGAATCAGGCGGTGCTCGCCGTCACCATGTTCGAAAAAATAGATGATGCCTTCATGCTCGAGCAGTCGTTGCACGAAGTCGAGGTCGCTTTCGTCGTACTGCACGCAATATTCGCGTGGCAGGTACGTGCCCTGAAGCCGCTTCTCGAATTTTGCCGTGCCGTATTTGGAGAAGATCGCCTCGGCGATCTCGATAACGCTCATATGCTGGAATATCCGACAATCCGTCGTGTTGGACAGCAGCCAGAGCCAGGGCCGCAGCACCGCCTCATAATAGGTGATCCGCCCTTCGATCCGGGTCAGTCTGAATTCGGAAACGATGCCCGAGAACCAGCGCCTGGGATCCTTCGCCTCGCCTTCGATGGAAAGCGAGCCGCCGAGCATCGACAGAGGGTCTATGTCGGGATCCTTCGAGACGAAGCTGACGGTGTAGGCGAAACAGCGGCTGATCTCGTCACGGCCGGTGAGGCCGGTGAAGATCAATTCCTCC
>SCRB01000366.1 GCA_004299545.1 Rhizobiaceae bacterium | reverse complement strand
GAGCGCGCAAGACCGAACAGTCTTTTCTGGAAGCTGTCCTGAAAAGCGTCGATGCTGCGCGCTCCACCGACCTCCTGATCGCCGGCGGGGTCTCGGGCGTGGAGTTCCGGGAGCTTCTCGTCACGCAGATCGAGCCGTTCCAGCCAAACGACCCCGATCGCGTGGAATTTTCGGGACCGGAGGTCAGGCTTGCCAACCAGGCGGCGCAGATGCTCGGTCTCGGCTTGCATGAACTGGCGACCAACGCCGCGAAGTACGGGGCGTTTTCCGTCCCGCAAGGAAAGCTGAAGGTGCAATGGCACGTGCGTGACGGGAGCTTCGATCTGGTCTGGCGTGAATTTGTTCCACGCCTGCGTCGCCGTGCTCCGCGGCGTGGTTTCGGCACTGACGTCATCGAGCGTATGCTGGTCGGCGCTCTCGACGCCCAGCCGGAGCGGATCCTCCACAGGGACGGCATCGAATGGCATTTCGTGATTCCGCTCGGCAAGATCCGTTCAGGGTCCCAGATCGACGGCGGCTGAAGGCCTGACGGGGATTCGGGCACTCTCTGGCGATTCCGCTGGTGTTTCGCCGTTCCTTCGACTATATGCGCGCCATCGTTGCGTCTGACGCTCCGACAAGAAGCAATTCCAGCAAAAGTGCGCAGCGCGGTTTTGCGTTCGGAATTGCGCAAAATAAGAGATAGAGCATTTCCCTCGATTCAAGGGACGAGGGAAATGCTCCAGGCCCCTGCTGGACGACATCCCGGCTGAGGGCGTCCCCATTCCGGACGAATTCGTTCCGGGCAGAAAGAAAGGAAGCACGATGTCGATTACTGCCGAGCGTAAGAAAGAACTTATGGGCGAATTTGCCACCGTAGCCGGAGACACCGGTTCGCCCGAAGTGCAGGTCGCCATTCTCTCGGAGCGTATCAAGAACCTGACCGAGCATTTCAAGGACCACAAGAAGGACAATCACTCCCGTCGCGGTCTGTTGAAACTCGTTTCCCAGCGTCGCCGTCTTCTCGACTACCTCAAGGGCAAGGATGAGGGCCGCTACCAGACGCTGATCGAGAAGCTCGGTTTGCGCCGCTGACGCTTTTGCCGGCGGCGCATATGCGGTCCGCCGGTTTTACGCCGGATTGCCCGATGGCGATCCGGCGGGGCATCGCGGGAGGCTTTGGGCCTTCCGCAAAGGATGCCCCAGAGCATGATCCGGAAAAGTGGACGCCGGTTTTCCGAAAAGATCATGCTCGAACAAAGAAGATAAGAGCCTGATGCTCTAAAACCTCATTGCATCAGGCTCTAACGGGCACGATCCGGACAATCGGCAGCGGTATTCCCCGCGGATCGTGCTCCGCATCCCAGGATTCCACCGAAACTGCCGGCGAATCCTGGAAATCTTCCGCCTCTTTCGAGGTGGTAGCCATGGACCGGTCATGGGGCAGGATTGCAGGATACCCGGCACGTCGGGAGGCGTGCTTTTGAAGAAGGATATCCTGCTGTCTTGCCCGGGGCTCGTCCGCGACAGAAACCGGAACGCGGTACCGTAGAGACGGTCTGTTCCGTAGGAAAAGGACAAGACATGTTCAATCATCATCAGGTGGAAATAGAATGGGGCGGCCGTCCGCTCAAACTCGAGACGGGCAAGGTCGCGCGCCAGGCCGACGGCGCGGTGCTCGCGACTTACGGGGAGACCGTCGTGCTGGCGACCGTCGTTTCCGCGAAGGAGCCGAAGCCGGGCCAGGATTTCTTCCCGCTCACCGTCAACTACCAGGAAAAGACCTATGCCGCCGGCAAGATTCCCGGCGGCTTCTTCAAGCGTGAAGGCCGCCCGAGCGAAAACGAAACGCTCGTTTCCCGTCTTATCGACCGGCCGATCCGCCCGCTTTTCGCCGACGGCTACAAGAACGACACGCAGGTGATCATCACCGTCCTGCAACATGATCTGGAGAACAATCCCGACATCCTGTCGCTGGTTGCGGCTTCGGCGGCGCTGACGCTGTCCGGCGTTCCTTTCATGGGTCCGATCGGCGGTGCCCGCGTCGGCTACATCAATGGCCAATATGTACTCAATCCGCATATCGACGAGATGCCGGAGTCGAAGCTCGACCTCGTCGTCGCAGGCACCTCGGAGGCCGTGCTCATGGTGGAATCCGAGGCACAGGAATTGCCCGAGGACGTGATGCTCGAAGCCGTCATGTTCGGTCATCGTGGGTTCCAGCCGGTCATCGACGCCATCATCAAACTGGCGGAAGTCGCGGCGAAGGAGCCGCGCGAGCACGTTACCGAAGATTATTCCGCGCTCGAAAAGGAAATGCTGTCCCTGATCGAGACCGATCTGCGCGACGCCTACAAGCTTACCGACAAGCAGACACGCTATGCCGCCGTCGATGCCGCCAAGGCGAAAGCCAAGGCAGCGCTGCTTCCCGAAGGCGAGGAACAGCCGAAATGGAGCGCCGAACAGGTCGCTGTCGTTTTCAAGGAACTCCAGGCCAAGATCGTCCGCTGGAATATTCTGGACACCGGCTCGCGCATCGACGGCCGTGACCTGAAGACGGTCCGCCCGATCGTCGCGGAGGTCGGTATCCTGCCACGCACCCATGGTTCGGCGCTGTTTACGCGCGGCGAGACGCAGGCGATCGTCGTTGCAACGCTCGGCACGGGCGAGGACGAGCAGTTCATCGATTCGCTGACGGGTACCTACAAGGAAACCTTCCTCCTGCATTACAACTTCCCGCCTTATTCCGTTGGCGAGACGGGCCGCATGGGTTCGCCTGGCCGTCGCGAGATCGGCCATGGCAAGCTCGCCTGGCGCGCCATCCACCCGATGCTGCCGGGTGCGGAGCAGTTCCCCTACACGATCCGTGCGGTTTCGGAGATCACCGAATCGAACGGCTCCTCCTCGATGGCGACCGTCTGCGGCACCTCGCTGGCGCTGATGGATGCCGGCGTGCCGTTGGCGAAGCCGGTTGCGGGTATCGCCATGGGTCTGATCAAGGAGGGCGAGCGGTTTGCCGTTCTTTCCGACATTCTCGGCGATGAGGATCACCTCGGCGACATGGACTTCAAGGTGGCAGGCACGTCGAACGGCGTGACGTCGCTGCAGATGGACATCAAGATCGACGGCATTACCGAGGAGATCATGAAGGTGGCGCTCGGCCAGGCGAAGGACGGCCGTCTGCACATCCTCGGCGAGATGGCCAAGGCGATCACCGAGAGCCGTAGCGAACTTGGCGAATTCGCACCCCGCATCGAGGTCATGCAGATCCCGACCGACAAGATCCGTGATGTCATCGGAACCGGCGGCAAGGTCATCCGCGAGATCGTCGAAAAGACCGGCGCCAAGATCAATATCGAGGATGACGGCACCGTGAAGATTGCCTCCGCCAACGGCAAGGAGATCGAGGCGGCCAAGAAGTGGATCCATACGATCGTCGCCGAACCGGAAGTCGGCGAGATCTACGAGGGCACGGTCGTCAAGACCGCCGATTTCGGCGCCTTCGTCAATTTCTTCGGCCCGCGCGACGGCCTCGTCCACATCTCGCAACTGGCGCCCGAGCGCGTTCAGAAGACGACGGACGTGGTGAAGGAAGGCGACAAGGTCTTCGTCAAGCTCATGGGCTTCGACGAGCGTGGCAAGGTTCGCCTCTCCATGAAGGTCGTGGACCAGAAGACCGGTAAGGAAATCACCCGCGAAAAGAAGAGCGAAGACGGCGAGGAAGCCACCGCCTGACACGGCTGCGTTCAGACTGATCGAGCGGGCGCGTTCCATCAGGGCGCGCCCGTTTCTTTTTGAATACAATGGAAAGCCTGATGGACGATATGTGGAAAGTCCTCCTTCATCCCTTTGGCACC
>SCRB01000365.1 GCA_004299545.1 Rhizobiaceae bacterium | reverse complement strand
AGGGCGCGCCTTCCATGCGCCGGATCGATCGCCAGAACCAGCCGGTCGAGGAAACGCCGGCGGTCGCCGGCTGGTCCGGTGAAAAGCGCATCCATCGCAGGCGTCAGCCAGACGACGCGCATCCATTCGAGCATGGCGTCGGCGGATTTCGCCGTTGCTCCATTGATGCGGACGCGGCGTCCCCCTTCGATACCGGGTTGTCCCATCGTCCCGGTGCCGATTTCACAGTCCCCTTGCGGACCGTCCAAGGATGCGTGGACCGCGAAACCGTCATGGGTTCCGTCGCTCGCGATCTCGCCATAGCTCGCACGCCGCAGCCCGCGTCCGGGACTGAGGAGTGAAACGGCCTCCAGAAGGTTTGTCTTGCCGGCGCCGTTGTCTCCCGTCAGGACGATCGCGGCGGGCTCGAGATCGACGGAAAGAACCCTGTAATTCCTGAAATTGATCAGGGAGAGCCGGCGAAGATGGACCCGCGGCGGCGCCCCTCTTTCCTTCGCCTCTCTATCCGGCACGATCGTCCCTCTGCACTGGCGCAATTCCAGCAAAAGTGCTCAGCGGTTTTGCGTACGGAATTGCGTAAAAACAAAGAGATAGGGAACGTCCGTGACGCAAAGAAAAGGGGAGGCGCCCTGGCACCGCTTTCACGAATCCGTTGCGGCACAACACCGAAATTGCTCGCCCGAAAGCCGACAGATCCGGCTTTGTCAGACGCGCATCGGCATCAGCACATAGAGTGTGTTCTCGTCGGCGGTGTCGCGGATGAGCGTCGGAGCACCGGCATCGGCGAGCATGAATTCCACCTGGTCGCCCGAGAGCTGCGCCGCCACGTCGAGCAGGTACTTTGCGTTGAAGCCGATGTCGAGGGCCTCGGCGTCGTAGTCTGCCGGGAGTTCCTCCGTCGCGCTGCCGGAATCCGGATTGTTGACCGTCAATGTCAACTGGCCGTTGCCGATGGACATCTTCACCGCCCGTCCACGCTCCGACGAGATGGTCGAGACACGGTCTACGGCCGCAGAGAAGCTTTGCCGGTCAAGGAGAAGCTTCTTGTCGTTGCCCGTCGGTATGACGCGCTGATAGTCTGGAAAGGTTCCGTCAATGAGCTTGGAGGTCAGCACAACGCTGCCGATGGTAAAGCGGATCTTGGTATCGGAAAGTTCGGTCGTGACCGCAACGTCGGGATCGTCGAGGAGCTTCTGAATCTCGGTGACGGCCTTGCGCGGAATGATGATGCCGGGCATCCCCTCCGAGCCCGCGGGGGCCTCGACTTCGGCACGGGCAAGCCGATGTCCGTCGGTCGCGACCGACCTTAGCTTGAGCTTGCCGTCGGCATCGATCGCGTGCAGGTAGATGCCGTTCAGGTAATAGCGGGTTTCCTCCGTCGAGATGGCGAACTGGGTCTTCTCGATCAGGGCCTTGAGCGCCGTGGAATCGAGGCGGAAGATGTTCGGGAACGAACCGGCCGAGAGTACGGGGAAATCGGATTGCGGCAGGCATTGCAGACGGAAGCTCGACCGGCCCGAAATGACCGACATGGCATTCCCGTCCTCGTCGGTTTTCAGCATCACTTCCGCGCCGTCCGGCAGCTTGCGCACGATTTCATAAAGAAGATGCGCCGGGACAGTCGTCGCGCCGCCTTGCTCGACGGAAGCAGGCGCCGCCTCCGTGATCTCAAGGTCGAGGTCGGTCGCCTTCAGTTCAAGGCTGGCGCCTTCGGCCGCGAGCAGCACGTTGGAGAGGATAGGGATCGTGTTGCGCCTCTCCACCACCCTGTGCACGTGGTTGAGCGACTTGAGCAGGTTTGAGCGTTCCAGAACTACACGCATGGCGAACCTATTGGAGCGGCTGCTTCAGGATAGGCGAAAACGCCGGGAACCCTTGGAAAACAGCCAAGTTTTTGCCCAACTGACAGGAAAATCCTCGCAAAGGCAAGTCCGGACGTTGCAATCGGGCCGCCTTTCCCCATTTCCGGAGACGATACAGCGGGAACCCCGTCCCGCCGGCCCTTTATCCTTCGCGGCGGCACCTCAGGCCTGATCGCTGATCAGCCGTTTCAGCAGTTCGATCTCCTGTGCCAGGCTGGTGTCGGCGCCGGATTGGTCTTCGATCTTGCGCACCGCGTGCAGCACCGTGGTATGGTCGCGGCCACCGAAACGCCGCCCGATCTCGGGCAGCGAGCGCGGCGTCATCACCTTTGAGAGATACATCGCCACCTGTCTCGGCTTGACGATGGTGCGCGTGCGCCGGTTCGATAGCAATTCCGTCTTCGACACGTTGTAATGTCGCGCCACGATCCGCTGGATGTCTTCGATCCGGACGCGCTTCGGCTCGCCGGCCCGATAGATATGGCCGAGAATTTCATCGATACGCTCGATCGTGATCGGTTCGAAGGAGCGGCGGAAGAGCAACTGATTGAAAGCGCCCTCGAGTTCCCTCCCGCTGCCCGCGACGATCCGTGCCACGTGGTCGAGAATGTCTTCCGAAATGTCGAGCGTGGCGTCCTGGAGCCTTGCGGTTTCGAGCCGCTGTTTCAGCATGGAGAGCCGCATCGCATAGTCGGGCGCGGACATTTCGAGCGCGACGCCGCCATTGAGCCGCGACCTGACGCGTGGTTCAAGCGATTCGAGTTCCGAGGGTGGCCGG
>SCRB01000364.1 GCA_004299545.1 Rhizobiaceae bacterium | reverse complement strand
CGCTTGCCGCGAGCCAGATCTTGCTTGGGACCGCACCCGGCAATCTCTATATCGTGCTCGGCGCGGACATCCTGTTCTTCTCTGGCTTCAACATCATGGAGGCGAGCCTGCCTTCACTGATCACGAAGACGGCGCCGCCCGACGCCAAGGGCACGGCGAGCGGCATCTATTCCAGTTCCCAGTTTCTGGGCATTTTCGTCGGTGGTGTTGTCGGTGGCTGGGCACATCAGGCGGGCGGCGCCGCAGGCCTGTTCGCTTTTACGACGGCGCTGGCAGTCGTTTGGATCGTGGTCGCCGCATCGATGAAGCCGCCGCGCTATCTGGCGAGCAAACTGATCCGCATTTCCGATAGGTCGTGCGAGGACGCGGATACTCTCGCCGCTCGTCTGAGGCGATTGCCGGGCGTCGCCGAGGCGGTCGTCGTCTCCGAGGAAGGGCTTGCCTATCTGAAGGTCGATAGCAAGATCTTCGATCCGGCTGTAGCGGAATCACTGGTTCGAGAGGCTTGATCCTCAAAGCACGCTAACTCAGGCGATGAGGGAGACATTGGTACTGCCCAGCTTGAGCGGCATGGCATTGCTTCACTGATCGGCAAGTGAAGCCGGGAACGGTCTATAGCGGACGCGTGTTTACTCCCGATGGCCCCTTCCAACCAGAGGAAATCATGGTTCCCGCCTGGCTGCACATTCTTTCGATTTGCTTTCTTGTTCTTGGCTTTCTTTGCGCTCTGATCATCATCGCCGACGAATGCCGCTCCCCGCAAAACATGTGGATCATGAACGTGGTGTGGCCCGTAACGGCGCTGTTCGGCACCGTCGCGTGGCTGTGGGCCTATTTCCGTTATGGCAGGCTGGCAACGAAAGAACGAAGGATGACGGCCGGACGCGCCGGCACCGAACCGCCGAACATGCAAAAGCCGTTCGCGGTGATGGTCGGCGAGGCCGCTTCGCACTGCGGCAGCGGCTGCACCCTGGGCGACGTATGCGCCGAGTGGCTTGCCTTCACCGTTCCCGCAGTCGCCGTCTCCCTTGGCTGGCAATCGATATTTCCGGAAAAGATTTTCGCGGTTTGGGTACTGGATTACATCTTCGCCTACACCTTCGGCATCGTGTTCCAGTATTTCACGATCGCGCCGATGCGAAATCTGGGCCTCGCCCAGGGTCTATGGGCAGCAGTCAAGGCCGACACGGTCTCCCTGACGGCGTGGCAGGTTGGCATGTACGGCTTCATGGCCATCGCTTTCTTCTGGTTTTTCAGGACGTTGATCGGCATCGAACTCACGGTCAGCTCGGTCGAGTTCTGGTTCATGATGCAGATCGCGATGTGGTTCGGTTTCGCCACCAGCTATCCCGTCAATTGGTGGTTGCTGCGGACAGGCGTGAAAGAACGGATGTAATACACCCCGGGAGCCGCAGCACATATGAATGTGAACTGCGGCGACGACGACGGAATCGAGGTCGCGCCGTCCAATAGTCAGAGACCCAGATTAGAGCGTTTCGCATTTAGGTTGACTTGTATCCGGCGTTTTCGACGTAGTTCCTGCACTCTTTTGGGGTGACGGCGTTGAGGCCGTTTGCGATGGCGTTGTGAACGGTTTCGAGGCTGCGCTGGGCTGCTCGTCGCATCCAGTGCTTCAGTTTGGCGAAGAGTTGCTCGATAGGATTGAGGTCGGGGCTGTAGGGCGGCAGGAAAAAGAGCCTGGCTCCGGCTGCTCTGACAATGTTGCGCACCATTGCACCCTTGTGCGAACCGAGATTGTCGAGAACGACGATATCGCCCGGCTTCAAGGTTTTGACGAGCTGGGTTTCGACGTAGACGCGGAAAGCCTCGCCGTTGATCGGTCCGTTGAGAACCCATGGCGCCTCGACGCGATCGTGCCGCAGGGCGGCAATGAAGGTCATGGTCTTCCAATGGCCGTAGGGCGTATGGGCGACAAGCCGTTCGCCGCGCGTGCTCCAGCCACGCAGCGGCGACATGTTCGTCTTGACCCAGGTCTCATCGATGAAGACCAGCCGTGCCGGGTCAATGCGCGCCTGGTAACGGATCCACTGGTCGCGCCGGCGCTTGAGCTTTGGCCGCAACTGCTCGGCGGGCAGAACTGTTTTTTTTGAAGCTCTTGCCCTCGCGATGCAGGAAGCGGCCGACACTGGCAGGGTGAACATGCAGTCCGCGTTCGGCCAACGCCGCAGACAGGCGATGCAGCGTCACGTTCGCATCGCGGTCGACCTCGCCAAGCACGAACAGCCGATGATCCCCGCTGATCAGATGAGGGCGGTGGCCGCCCATCTTGCCCGGCGCAATGCTGCCGCTCAAGCGCTTGCGCGCCGCCCATTTGACGATGCTCGACACCGCGACCCGAAGGGATGCCGCAACCTCGCGCGTCGTCTCCCCAGCATCCAGGTGAGCCATCGCCAGTTCTCGAAAATCAATCGAATACGGCTTCGACATGCGGTCCGACCTCCAACGGTCAGCGTATCGAATCTGATTTGCCTCCCCTTGGGAATCCCGATTCAGTCAAAATGCAAACCGCTCTAGTGGGATCGTCATCCGGACTGGCAGACGAGGCTTTTCATATAGCGATCCATCCCCGGCGCCCAACTGTCGTCGGGAACGAAACTGCGTACAAGGGCTATGCCTTTTCCAGTGTCGGTCTCCACGAAGATCGATTTTTCGAAATCCGTCGGTATATCCTTCTTGACTTCGATCAGTTGCGCCGGCGTAGCTATGACCAGGTCGAGATCGCCATCGGTGGCGGTGCGGTCGGTGAGGCTGTAAATGTTTTCGCCGCTTTTGTCATAGACGGACATCGACCAGAAGGGCACTCGGCCGGGTGCATGGATATGGACGACCCCGTCCCGGAGATCGAAACGGCAGGCCGCTTCGTAAAAGAACGGATGGATGGGCCTGATCGTGGGGGAGGCAGCGCCGTCTTGCCTGTTTACCGAGACGAAGGTGTAATGGCCGGCGGCTGCGTCCAGCCTCTGCCACGGGCCATTTTCCGCCACAGACGGCAGCAGGAAAAGGATGACGATATGGACGATCCCCGCGCCGATGATGCCAATCGCCAGTGCGCTAAGGAGTTTACCCATCGCAGCCCACCCGTTTGATCCGCGGCAGCTCGAGGCTGCCGACCTCGCTGCTCGTCGCGGCGGGCGTGTCGTAAAGCGTGAGGGCGAGCACCATGCCGCCGCCGCCATTGATAGCGAGCCAGTTGCCGGGGGCCGGATGCGGGCCGACCGTTACGGCGAAGGAGCCGTCCGGTTGGCGCAGGACCGCCCAGGATTGCAATTTGCCGGGAAGGCCGGGCTTGGCCTTAAGAGGCATCAGCGAATGGGGGTCGGCGGGAAAAAGGGTCCAGAAACGTGCCGGCGGGGTGTTCCCGGCAACCCTGTAGGTGCAGGCGACTGAAAGCGGTCTGCCGGCCGAGTCGCGGCTTGCGATGAAGCGGATGCCTTCGGCATGGCCGAGCGCCAGCACCCCGTCGCGGGCGGCCGCTGCCTTCGCATAGGGACTGGCTTTCGTGGTCCCGAGATCCGGAAAGGCTGTCCATGCGCCGACATGTAAGGCGTCGAACCCATCGTCGGCATCGAGCGCGTACCAGACGCTCGCCGCACCACCGCCGATAGCAATGCAAAAGGTCAGCAGCGTCAGCAGGAGGTTTCTGAACATGAAGTCCTGTGGAGGCAGTTCCGATTCCTGGCATAGCCATGTGGGTGCCGGAGCGCAAGCGCGCCTGAGAAGTCGGTTTTATAAGGATGAAAGCGTTTCGGGGCGTGCCGGCGGCTTGAGCGGCGGGGCCGTCTTGAGCGCCTCGGAAAGCTCGCGCAGGAATTCGGTGGTGGCGGAGG
Source organism: Rhizobiaceae bacterium (assembly GCA_004299545.1). Classification (GTDB taxonomy): domain Bacteria; phylum Pseudomonadota; class Alphaproteobacteria; order Rhizobiales; family Rhizobiaceae; genus Mesorhizobium_L. The sequence goes on along the minus strand of SCRB01000364.1, from coordinate 713 downwards.
AGAGGATTCGCGGCCGTTCGCGGACGACCGCATCGCCGTCTTTCTTCTCGGCCTTGGCAAGTTGGCCGGCGATTTTCGGATCGGGCAGCGGATCGGGCAGGCCGGGGATCGGCTTGATGTCGACGTTCTGGTTGGCGTAGCTCATCACGCGTTGCCAGATCATCGCCGGTATGAAGCCGCCGACGACACGCTTCATCGGCGTGTAATCGTCGTTTCCGATCCAGACCGCGCAGACATAATTGCCGGTGAAGCCGACGAACCACGCGTCGCGGTAATCCTGCGTCGTCCCGGTCTTGCCGGCGATGCGCGCCATGGGCAGCAATGCCCGGCGGCCGGTTCCCCGTTCCGTCACCTGCGACAGCATGTAATTCATCTCCGCGACCACCTTGTCGGAGAGCACCCGCTTCGGCTTCGGCGCATCCTCGTCATGGTCGTAGACCACCTTGCCGATACGGGAGAGCAGTTCGGTAATGCCGTGACGCTCGTCCGCGAATCCGCCGTCGGCGAAGACGCTGTAGCCCGTCGCCTGGTCCATTACGGTCATGCCGGACGTGCCGAGAACCATCGTCTTGTGGCCGCTGAGCGGCGATTCCACGCCCATTTCTTCCGCCAGCTTCTTGATCGGCGCGATGCCGAGATTCGCCCTCGATCTCTAGCAGCGATGGCGCTCTTCGAGTGCATTCCCAACTTCTCCGAAGGGCGCGATGCACGGA
>SCRB01000363.1 GCA_004299545.1 Rhizobiaceae bacterium | reverse complement strand
CGCCAGCATAGGAACAGGAAAACGGGGGCGTTGATCGTCCCCGCGATTACTGCCGTTTTCCTCACCTATTTCGGATATCATGCCTATCATGGTGAATTCGGAATAGAATCGCGGCACCATCTCGAAGCGAGAGCCGCAAAGCTTCAGGCGGAACTCGATACGGTCCGCGAGGAACGCACCCATCTCGAACACCGGATAAAGCTGTTGCAGGACGGAACGATCGAGAAGGATATGCTCGATGAGCAAGCGCGCAAGGCTCTCGGCTTTTCGCATCCCGATGAAGTGACCATATTGCGGGTGCCCAACCAGTAATTAACTTACTTCCAGTTAATCGCTTATATTTTCAATGGATTTAATAGGTTAGACGCATATCTCCCATGCGTCTTTCGCCGTGGTTATCGGCTTCTCCAAATGCTAGCTTGCGCGCGGATTTCAGGCACGGCATGGTGCTGAGTGTCCGCTAGGCCGTGTGGACGCGGGGGACGTCTTGCAGCGTGTGTTGCATGTTCTGCTCCTACGCGAAGCAGAAGAAATAGACGCGGCGTTTTTCGCCGCCGCGTGCCAGCAGGGAGTGATTAATGGCGACAGCCGCGAAGAAGGCGCCCTCGCGGGCGAAATCCGAAAGCCGGTCGAAAGCGCCCCCGAAGGCGCCGGCGCCGGCCAATTTCACCAAGGAGCAGGAGCTCTCCGCCTATGAAGCGATGCTCCTCATCCGCCGCTTCGAGGAAAAGGCGGGCCAGCTCTACGGAATGGGTTTCATCGGCGGCTTCTGCCACCTCTATATCGGCCAGGAAGCCGTCGTCACCGGCATGCAGATGGCCATCATCGAAGGTGACCAGGTCATTACCGGCTATCGCGATCACGGCCATATGCTGTCGACCGGGATGTCGCCGCGCGGCGTCATGGCGGAGCTGACGGGTCGTCGCGGCGGCTATTCGAAAGGCAAGGGCGGCTCCATGCACATGTTCTCCCGGGAGAAGAATTTCTTCGGCGGACATGGCATCGTCGGCGCGCAGGTCTCGCTCGGAACCGGCTTGGCCTTCTCCAACCGCTATCGCGAGAACAAGAACATATCGCTCGTCTATTTCGGCGACGGCGCCTCCAACCAGGGGCAGGTCTACGAGAGCTTCAACATGGCCTCGCTCTGGAAGCTGCCTGTCATCTATGTCATCGAGAACAACCGCTACGCCATGGGAACCGCGGTTTCCCGCTCTTCCGCGGAAACCGTGTTTTCCCATCGCGGCCTCTCCTTCAAGATTCCCGGCATTCAGGTGGACGGTATGGACGTGCGCGCCGTAAACGCCGCCGGTGCCATGGCGGCTGAATGGTGCCGTTCCGGCGAGGGGCCGATCATCCTCGAAATGCAGACCTACCGCTATCGCGGCCATTCCATGTCCGATCCGGCCAAGTACCGCTCCAAGGACGAGGTGCAGAAGATGCGGTCCGAGCGTGACCCGATCGAACAGGTGAAAGCCCGCCTGATCCAGAAAAAGTGGTCGAGCGAGGAGGATTTGAAGGCGATCGACAAGAAGGTGCGCGACATCGTCGCCGAAGCGGCCGATTTTGCGCAATCCGATCCCGAGCCGGACCCGTCCGAGCTGTGGACCGACGTCACGCATTGAGGGAAGGGCGTACCATGCCGATCGATATTCTCATGCCTGCCCTCTCTCCGACGATGGAAGAGGGAAACCTTGCCAAATGGCTCAAGAAGGAAGGCGACAGCGTTACTTCCGGTGACGTCATCGCCGAAATCGAAACCGACAAGGCGACGATGGAAGTCGAGGCCGTCGATGAAGGAACGCTCGGCAAAATCCTCATTGCCGAGGGAACGGAAGGGGTGAAGGTCAATACGCCGATCGCCGTGCTTCTCCAGGAAGGCGAAAGCGCCGCCGACATCGGCAAGGCGAAGGCAACTCCCTCATCCGGCCCTTCCGACGGCGGGGAGAAGAGCGAGGCGGCCACGCGGGCTCCCACCTCTCCCGGCGGGGGCGAGGGTGGCCCGCATGGCGACCCGGGTGAAGGGGCGCCGAAAACAGCCGCGCAGCCGAAAGCAGAAGTGGCCGCCGATCCCGATATCCCGGCCGGCACCGAAATGGTCTCCACGACGGTGCGCGATGCGCTTCGCGACGCGATGGCGGAAGAGATGCGCCGCGATCCGAACGTCTTCGTCATGGGCGAGGAGGTGGCGGAATATCAGGGCGCCTACAAGGTCACGCAGGGTCTCCTTCAGGAGTTCGGCCCCAGGCGCGTCGTCGATACGCCGATCACCGAGCACGGCTTCGCCGGCGTCGGCGTCGGGGCTGCCATGGCCGGCCTGAGGCCGATCGTGGAGTTCATGACCTTCAACTTCGCCATGCAGGCGATGGACCAGATCGTCAATTCGGCGGCGAAGACGCTTTATATGTCGGGCGGCCAGATGGGCGCGCCGATCGTGTTCCGCGGTCCGAATGGCGCGGCGGCCCGCGTCGCAGCCCAGCACAGCCAGGACTATTCCGCATGGTACAGCCATATTCCGGGCATGAGGGTCGTCGTGCCTTATAGTGCCGCCGATGCGAAGGGCTTGCTCAAGGCGGCGATCCGCGATCCCAATCCGGTCATCTTCCTGGAAAACGAGATCCTCTACGGCCATAGCTTCGATGTACCGAAGCTCGACGATTTCGTGCTTCCGATCGGCAAGGCGCGAATTCACAAGGCCGGCAAGGACGTGACGGTCGTCTCCTTCGGCATCGGCATGACCTATGCCCTCAAGGCCGAGGCCGAGCTTCGGGAGATGGGCGTCGATGTCGAGATCATCGATTTGCGGACGATCCGCCCGATGGACCTCGATACGGTCATCGAATCGGTGAAGAAGACCAATCGCCTCGTCGTGGTGGAGGAAGGTTTTCCGCAGAGTTCGGTCGGCGATTTCGTCGCCAACCAGGTGTCGCAGCGCGCTTTCGACTGGCTCGACGCGCCGGTCATCACCATTGCGGGCAAGGACGTTCCGATGCCCTATGCCGCCAATCTGGAAAAGCTGGCGCTGCCGAGCGTCGCCGAGGTCGTCGAAGCGGTCAAGGCCGTGACCTACAGGTCCTGAGGAGAGGCCGAGATGCCGATCAATATCACCATGCCTGCCCTCTCTCCGACCATGGAGGAAGGCAACCTGGCCAAATGGCTGGTCAAGGAGGGCGACCATGTCGCGCCCGGCGACGTCATCGCCGAAATCGAGACCGACAAGGCGACGATGGAAGTCGAAGCCATCGACGAGGGCACCGTCGCCAAGATTGTCGTTCCCGCCGGCGCCGAAGGCGTCAAGGTCAATGCGCTGATCGCCGTCTTGGCGGGCGAGGGCGAGGATGTGAAGGACGCCGCCAAGGCTGCTGCCGACGCTGGCGGCGCCAAGGCGGAAGCAAAGCCAACGACCGCAGCCAAAGGTACAAAGGCGGATGCTGCCGCCGCCCCCTCATCCGGCCCTTCGGGCCACCTTCTCCCCATTGGGGAGAAGAACGAGGCGGCGGCGCAGGCTCCCTCCTCTCCCCAACGGGGAGAGGGTGGTTCGCGTAGCGAACCGGGTGAGGGGACGGCATCCCGTACCTTTGCTTCACCCCTTGCCCGGCGCATCGCCAAGGATGCCGGCGTCGCTATCACGGCCGTCAACGGCTCCGGCCCGCATGGCCGCGTGGTGAAGGCCGATGTCGAGGCCGCCATTGCTTCCGGCGGCGCGAAGGCTCCTGCCGCGGCTGGAGCGCCTGCTCCCGCGCCGGCCGTCAAGCCGATGGCGGACGACGCCGTGCTCAAGCTCTTCGAGGAAGGCTCCTACGACCTTGTTCCCCACGACAACATGCGCAAGACGATCGCCCGGCGGCTTGTCGAGGCGAAAACCACCATCCCCCACTTTTATCTGACGCTCGATTGCGAGATCGATGCCCTTCTGGCGCTGAGGACCGAGATCAATGCGGCGGCGCCGATGAAAAAGACGGAGAAGGGCGAGAGCCCCGTCTACAAGCTTTCCGTCAACGATATGGTCATCAAGGCTTTAGCCATGGCGCTGATGGCGGTGCCGGACGCGAATGTCTCGTGGACCGAGGCGAATATGGTGAAGCATCACAACGCCGATGTGGGCGTGGCGGTTTCGATCCCCGGCGGCCTGATCACGCCGGTGATCCGCAAGGCGGAGCAGAAAACGCTCTCTGCCATCTCCAACGAGATGAAAGACCTCGCCGCGCGGGCGCGCAACCGCAAGCTGAAGCCCGAGGAATATCAGGGCGGCAGTTCCGCCGTCTCCAATCTCGGCATGTTCGGCGTCAAGGATTTCGCCGCGGTCATCAATCCGCCGCATGCGACCATCCTTGCCGTAGGTGCCGGCGAGGAACGGCCGGTCGTCAGGAAGGGCGAGATCAAGGTCGCCACGATCATGTCGGTGACGCTGTCGACCGACCATCGGGCCGTCGACGGGGCGCTCGGCGCGGAACTGCTCGCCGCGTTCCGGAAATATATCGAGAACCCGATGAGCATGCTGGTATGAGGCACTCGTGCCCTTTCCTCTCGCGGGGAGGGCGTCAGTGCAGGTGATCCATGAAAACCATCCTCTGCTACGGTGACTCGCTGACCTGGGGCTTCGATGCCGAAAGCCGCAGCCGCCATGCCTTCGAGGATCGCTGGCCGAATGTCCTCCAGTCGGCGCTGGGAACGAAAGCGCTGGTCATCCCGGAGGGGCTGAACGGCCGCACCACCGCCTATGATGACCACCTCGCCTCCGCCGACCGCAACGGCGCGCGCATCCTGCCGACGGCGCTTGTCACCCACGCGCCGCTCGACCTCGTCATCATCATGCTCGGCACGAACGACATGAAGCCTTTCCTCTGCGGCCGGGCGATCGGCGCGAAGCAAGGCATACACCGCCTGATCGATATCGTCCGGGGCACGACCTATCCTACCGAAGGGGATGAGGCGCCGGATATCCTGATCGTTTCGCCGCCGCCGCTTTGCGAAACCGCCAATCCCGACTACGCGGCCATGTTCGCCGACACCATTCCGCAATCGAAGATGCTCGCCAGCTTCTATTCCGATCTGGCAGACGAGGAGGGCTGCGGTTTTTTCGATGCGGCAACGGTCGCGAAAACCACACCGGCCGATGGTATCCATCTCGATGCGGAAAACACGCGTGCGATCGGGCGTGGTCTCGAACCCATCGTTCGGATGATGCTCGGACTCTGAAAGCAGGAGAACAGGAAGTGGCAGACAGCTACGACGTGATCGTCATCGGGTCCGGCCCCGGCGGCTATGTGACGGCCATCCGCTCGGCGCAGTTGGGCCTCAGGACCGCGATCGTCGAGCGCGAGCATCTGGGCGGCATCTGCCTCAACTGGGGCTGCATCCCGACCAAGGCACTGCTGCGTTCGGCCGAGATCATGCACTATGCCGACCATATCAAGGATTACGGCCTCACTCTCGAGGGCAAGATCACGCCCGACGCGAAGGCGGTTGTCGCGCGCTCGCGCACCGTGTCGCAGCGCCTGAACAATGGCGTCGGCTTCCTGATGAAGAAGAACAAGATCGACGTCATCTGGGGCGAGGCGAAGCTGACCAAACCGGGCGAGATCGTCGTTTCGAAAACGTCGAAGAAACCGATGCAGCCGCAGCCGCCGCTGCCGAAGGGCACGAAGGGCGAGGGCACCTATACGGCGAAGCACATCATCATCGCGACAGGCGCCAGGCCGCGCGCCCTGCCGGGCATCGAGCCGGACGGCAAGTTGATCTGGACCTATTTCGAGGCCATGGTGCCACCCGAAATGCCTAAATCCCTGCTGGTCATGGGATCGGGCGCGATCGGCATCGAATTCGCCTCCTTCTACCGCACCATGGGCGCCGATGTGACCGTGGTGGAACTGCTGCCGCAGGTCATGCCGGTCGAGGATTCGGAAATATCAGCATTTGCTAAAAAACAATTCGAGAAGCAGGGAATAAAAATCCTGCTCGACGCCAAGGTCGGCAAGGTCGAGAAGGGTGCGAATTCCGTCACCGCCCATATCGAGAAGAAAGACGGCTCCGTCGAGAAGATCACCGCCGACAGGCTGATCTCGGCGGTCGGCGTCCAGGGCAATATCGAAAATCTCGGCCTCGAAGCGCTAGGCATCAGGACCGAGCGCGGCTGTATCGTCATCGACGGCTACGGCCGCACCAACGTGCGGGGCGTCTATGCCATCGGTGACGTGGCCGGCCCTCCGATGCTGGCGCACAAGGCCGAGCACGAGGGTGTCATCTGCGTCGAGAAGATCGCCGGCGTGCCGGGCGTTCATCCGATGGACAAGGCGATGATACCGGGCTGTACCTATTGCAACCCGCAGGTTGCGTCGGTCGGGCTGACCGAGGCGAAGGCGAAGGAAAAGGGCTACGACATCAGGGTCGGTCGTTTCCCCTTCGTCGGCAACGGCAAGGCCATCGCGCTCGGCGAGGATCAGGGCATGGTGAAGACCATCTTCGACAAGAAGACCGGCCAGCTTCTCGGCGCCCATATGGTCGGGGCGGAAGTCAC
>SCRB01000362.1 GCA_004299545.1 Rhizobiaceae bacterium | reverse complement strand
GCTTTTTGACCATCGTGCCGGGGATTCTCCTCACGCTGATCGGCTGGATCGTCGGATCGGCCGTTTTCGCGGCTTATCTCGAGCGGTTCTCATCCTATGTGACGACCTATGCCGGGCTGGCCTCGATCATGATCGCCATCGTCTTTCTCTATATCGTCTCCGCGATCTTCATCATGGGCGGAGAATTGAACGCCGCGATCGCGCGCTTCGCAGCCGCGCGCAGGCGTGTGAGCGGTAGCGGCGTTCAGCGCGGCGCCGTCAGGGAGAAAGCCGTCAGGGAGAAAGATGCGTCCGAATCGTCGCCATGATCGGTTGCGCATCGCGCGCCACGGTCGACCATCCCTGCTCGATCACGGTCATCATCGCATCCGCGGCGGCTTGCGGATCGCCGGCCTTGATCGCTTCGGCGATCGCCATGTGCTGGCGGTAGCTGCGGTTCAACTCTTCCATGCTGTCGCTCGGCGCGCTGAGACGGAAGGAAGCCGCCAGCGCCGCGCCGATGAGCGCGCCGATCGAGCGCATCATCGGATTTCCCGACGCCTCGATCACGGTCAGATGGAAAGCGAGGTCGGCGTCGGTGAAATGCTGCCGGTCGAGTCCGGCATTGAGCATCCTTTCGGCCGTCCGGTACAGTTCGGCGACATGGTCTTCATCGCGGCGAAGCGCGGCGAGCGCCGCCGCGATCGGCTCGATCGACTGGCGCATCTCGAACAAACGACCGATGAAACCCTTGTCGACGCCGGTTTCGAGCTGCCAGCCGAGGAGATCCTCGTCCAGAAGGTTCCACGCATCCCTTTCGCGCACCCAATAGCCGACCTTGGTGCGGGCGGCGACCATTCCCTTGGCTTCCAGCGTTTTCAGGACCTCGCGCAGCGCCGTATTGGAGACGCCGAAACGCCGCATGAGCACGTCCTTGCCCGGCAGCGTCTGGCCGACAGGAAATTCACCCGCGACGATGCCAAGCCCGATGCCGCGCAGCACGGTCTGGAAAGCGCCTTTCGTGGGTGAGCGCCGATGCGGGCCGAACACGCCGAAGCCCTGGTGGGATCTTATGGTCCTGGCCGCCATCTGCTCTTTCGGAAAATCGTCCCCTTTTTTCATGTTCACCGTTCATCATACCGTCGCCGCTTTGTCCACAGCGGCGAGAGCCCTTTGCGAGCGCATGGCGGCGCGCCGCGACCTGTAGTTCATCAACTGCTGATCCGCCAGAACGCCGAGCAGGATGACCGCCCCCATGACCGCGAAGTTGAGCGAACTCGGTATGCCGAGCAGGTTGACGAGATTCTGCAGGACCTGGAGCAGGATCGTGCCAAGCACGATGCCGAAGACGGAACCTTCGCCGCCCCTCAGCGAACAGCCGCCGAGCACGGCCGCCGCGATTGCGTAAAGTTCGTAGAAGGTGCCGTGCGACGCAGGCGAGATGGAACGCGTATACATGGCGAAATAGATCGCCGACAGGCCGGAAAGCGCGCCGAGGATGATATAGGTGGCGGCGATGACGCGCAGGCTCTTGATGCCTGAATAAAGCGCCGCCTCCTCGTTGCGGCCGACGGCGAAGAGATGACGCCCGAAGACGGAACGATGAAGCACGATGCCCATG
>SCRB01000361.1 GCA_004299545.1 Rhizobiaceae bacterium | reverse complement strand
GCCGGCTCTATCCTGAAACGGCAAAGCTTCCTGCTCAAGCCTTCCGTCGAGGGCGAAATGAAGATGGCTTTCGCCAAGGCGCCGATAAAGGGCGAAGAGCTGAAGATCGCCGAGGCCTTCCACCCGAAGATCGTCCATGATCCGAATGCCGGCATGCCGAAGATGCTCGCAGCCCTCGTCAACAACGACCACCCCGACATCCTCGCCACGGCCTATGCGTCGACCGCGCCGGATTACGCCAGGAAGTCGCCTTTCGAGACGCTTCTCAAGAACGAAAAGCCGGATGCCGGGCGCTTCGTTCCGCCGATGGAGCCAGGCGATCATTCGTGGGTAAGTTCACCCCTGCCGCCGGAAGTCTTCTCGACACGCGAACAAAGATGCCTGACGGCGGCGGTCTATTTCGAGGCGCGGGGCGAATCGGTGAAGGGGCAGGCGGCAGTGGCGCAAGTGGTGTTGAACCGTGTGCGCAACCCCGCCTATCCGAAAACCATCTGCGCCGTGGTCTACCAGAATGACGACTGGCGCGACGCCTGCCAGTTCTCGTTCGCCTGCGACGGCGTCAAAGAGCGCGTGACCGAACCGAAACACTGGAAAATGGCGGAGGAAGTGGCGATGGCCGTTACGGCAGGCAAGATCTGGCTGTCCGACGTCGGATCCGCGACCCACTATCATGCGACCTATGTGCACCCCCGCTGGTCCCGCGCCATGGAGATGGTGAAGAAGATCGGCAAGCACCTCTTTTACAGGACCTATGGCGGCGGTTGGAGTTGACGCCGCGCCACAAGCGGGCGGAATCAGGCCACCGCATCGGGTTAATTCTTCGGGATCAAGATCGCCAACCCGGCCAATTTCCCGCAACCACATGATTCTTAAAGAGAATTATCTTCTCCCCCTGCGTCTTCCCCGCGCTTGACTGGTCGATGCGCCCAAACTATGTTGCGCGCGACTTTGCAGCGGGCTGGAGGGCCTCGCTTGATCGGGTACGGAGGTTTCAATGGCCGGATCGGATGGGCCAGGCGAGACCGGAAAAACCGGCACCGGGAAGGCATTTCCCCATTCGGCTGAAAACCTCGAACTCGACCGCCGTCTCCGGCAGCTCGACCGTAAATTGGCCGAGCAGCGGAAGAAACAGCAGACGAGGGAAAGGCCGGCAAGGTCGAGCAACGCGAGCGGTTACGCCGCTGCCGTCAGGCTTTCCAGCGAATTCGTCGCGGGAATTATCGTCGGCGCGGGAATTGGGTGGATAATCGATCGCTTTGCAGGTACTTCGCCTTGGGGGTTGATTGTTTTTCTTCTCCTTGGTTTCTGTGCCGGCGTGCTCAATATCCTGCGGTCGTCGGGGATGATGCCAGAGCGCAAGCTGTCCGGAAAGCCGGACGATGCGAAGAAAGACGGGCAATAGCGCCGTCCAGGGAAATGAAGGCCGCGTGCGGTCGTTGACAACGGGGTTTGAAATTGGCTGCCGACAAGGTTGACCCGATCCACCAGTTCCACATTCATACGCTGGTGCCGATTCATATCGGCGGCTACGATTTCTCGTTCACCAACTATGCGCTCTTCATGGTCATCGTGGTCGTGATCGCTGGCGGCGGCCTCTATTGGGCATGCGTCTCGCGCAGCGTGGTGCCGGGAAGGGCCCAGTCCGTCGCCGAAATATTATACGAATTCTCCGCCTCCATGCTGAGGGATTCGGCCGGCGCTGAAGGGATGCGCTTCTTCCCCTTCATCCTGACACTCTTCATGTTCACGCTGGTGGCCAACCTGATCGGAATGTTCCCTTATTTTCCGACGGTTACGAGCCAGATCGTCGTCACCGTCGCGCTCGCGCTCCTGGTGTTCTTCATGGTGCTGATTGCCGGCCTGATGCGTCACGGCCTGCATTTCTTCAAGCTGTTCGTGCCGTCAGGCATACCGATCGTTGTCCTGCCGCTGGTCGTCGCGATCGAAATCATTTCGTTCCTGACGCGGCCGGTCAGCCACTCGGTCCGACTTTTCGCCAATATGCTTGCCGGCCACATCACGATCAAGGTCTTCGCGGGCTTCGTCTTTTCGCTCGGGACGCTCGGCGCGCTCGGCGTCGCGGGCGCCATCCTGCCGATGATCATGGTGATCGGGTTGACCGCGCTGGAAATCCTGATTGCCGCCCTGCAAGCCTATGTGTTCGCCATGCTGGCCTGCATCTACATCAACGACGCCATCCATCCGGGGCACTGATAGCGCCTCTCATACTTCACCGGCGGAACCCCGCCAAACCCATCCGCAACGTTTCGTCAGATCGACAAGGAGCAAAAAATGGACGCGGAAGCAGCAAAGTTGATTGGTGCCGGCATCGCGGCGATCGGCACGGGAGCCGCCGGCATCGGCGTCGGCAACCTCTTCGGCCAGTATCTCCAGGGCGCGCTGCGCAACCCCTCGGCAGCCGACGGCCAGTTCGGCCGCCTGATCTTCGGCTTCGCGGTGACGGAAGCGCTCGGCATCTTCGCGCTCCTGATCTCGCTCCTGCTTCTCTTCACGTTCTGAGAAAGCCGGATCGATTTTCCCGGCCGCGCGCAGCGCGGCCGGCATTGTTCATAGGAACGTTTCATGTTCGTGAGCCCAGCATTCGCGGAGAACGCGACGGCCGCATCGGCGCAGTCGAAAACGACGACGGCAACCCAGGCCGGCCATAGCGGCCCCGAGGCATTCCCGCCGTTCGATTCCACTTATTTCCCTTCCGCGCTCCTGTGGCTGGCGATCACGTTCATCGCCTTCTACATCTTCGTGAAGCGCGTAGTCGTGCCGCAAATCGGCGGCGTTTTGGAAAACCGCCGGGAAAAGATCGCTTCCGATTTACGGAATGCGGGCCGGATGAAGGAAGAAGCGGACGCGGCGATCGCCGCCTATGAGCAGGAACTTGCCGCCGCCCGCGCACATGCCGGAGAGATCGGCCAGAAGGCGCGTGACGAGGCAAAGATTGCAGCCGAGGCCGAGAGGCGCAAGATCGAGGCAAGCCTGGAAGACAAGCTCGCCAGGGCCGAAAAGCGGATCGCCGAGATTCGTGCTTCGGCCATGAAGGATGTTGGCGCGGTAGCCGAACAGACCGCTTCCTTGATCGTTGAGAAACTGACCGGCGGACAATCTTCGAAGGCGGAAATCGCAGCCGCTCTCTCAAGCGTGCGCGAATAGGGGCGGATGATGGACGCAACTGGTTGGGCAACATTCTTCGCGCTGACGGGACTGGTCGTCTTCTTCATCATCGCGCTTTACCTGAAAGCGCCTGCGGCGCTGGCGAAGTCGCTCGACGAGCGCGCCGCCAAGATCAGAGCGGAACTCGACGAGGCAAAGAAACTGCGCGACGAAGCGCAGACGATCCTGGCGGAGTACCAGAAAAAGCGCAAGGAAGCGGAAGCCGAGGCCGGCCAGATCGTCGCCGCCGCGCAGCACGAGGCGGAGCAATTGCTCGCCGATGCCAAGGAGAAGACCGAGGATTATGTGACGCGCCGTACCGCAACCGCCGAACAGAAGATCGCGCAAGCCGAACGGGATGCAGTCAACGAAGTCCGCGCACGCGCGGTGGACATGGCGGTCGAGGCGGCAAGAGTGGCGATTTCCAAGAAATCCGACGCCAGGCTCTCCTCGAGCTTCTTCGATTCCTCGCTCGCAGCGGTCAAGTCGAAGCTCAATTGACATCGGCCTGAACCGATCCTGATCGATCCCGGCCCGACTATCGCCTGCGGTAGCCGGGCTTTTTCATGATCGCGGCCGGTTTATCGACACGACCTATTGTTTCCGGATCGACCGGCCGACCTTTTGTAAAGCCTCGAAGGCGGTGAAACGCCGCTCGTTCCAGCCGGCGAGCGCTGGTTGCGGCCGGTGAATCTCGCCAAGGGCCGACATCGCCTCCATCGCCCGGGCAAGATCCGTGCGATCTCCCGAGGCAACGGCGCCAAGCATCGCCGAACCGAGAAGAACCGGCTCGGGCGACGACGACGCCGCAACCGCCAGGCCGGTCGTGTCGGCCAGCACCTGCCGCACCAGCGGGCTTTGAGCGGCCCCGCCGCTGACCACGATCGTATCGATCGCGATGCCCTTCTCCCGCTGGGCATGGACGATCTGCCTCGCCCCGTAACCGAGGCCGCACAATCCCGCCAGATAAAGAGCGACAAGACTGTCGATGCCGGTCTCCATGCTGATGCCGGCGATCAAGGCGCGGGCATCGGGATCGGCGAAGGGCGCCCGGTTGCCCAGGAATTCGGGCACCACATGCACGCCGCCGACCAGTTCGGGCACTTTTGCGGCACCCCCGCGCGCTGCTGCTTCGGCGGCCAGCCAGGCTGCGAGCGTCTGGCCCCGTTCGCGCGCCGCATGCGTCGCTTCGGCCGAATGCGGGTGCATCTGCACGAGATGGTCGATCGCCGCGCCGGCGGCGGATTGTCCGCCTTCGTTCAGCCAGAACCCGGGCACCATCGCCGAATGATAAGGTCCCCACACGCCGGGGACGAAAGCCGGTTCCTTTGTCGTGGTCAGCGTGCAGGCAGACGTGCCGAAAACGTAAGCCATGCGGCTTTCGACCGTACCCGCCGCGCCGCGTGCGCCGACCGTGCCGACGCCGCCGGCATGGGCATCGATCAAGCCGGCCGCGACAGGCGTTCCGGCGGTCAGGCCGAGATCGGCAGCCGCCTCGGCGCTCAGGCCTCCGGCAAGCGCCGTGCCTCCCGGCACGATGGCCTCGCCGATGCGGCGGAATCGTTCGTCTGCCAGCGCGCCGAGCCCGATCGCACGGAAATAATCGGCGTCCCAGCGGTGCTCATGCGCCAGATAGGTCCATTTGCAGGTAACGGTGCAGATAGAGCGGGCCAGGCTGCCGGTAGCGCGCCAGGTCAGGAAATCGGTCAAATCCATGAACTGCCAGGCGTCGTTGAAAGTCCCGGGCATATTCTCGGCGAGCCACAGGAGCTTGGGTGTCTCCATCTCCGGCGAAATCGTGCCGCCGATGTAATCGAGCACCTTCGCTCCGGTACTGTTGATCCGCCGCGTCTGATCTACCGCCCGGTGGTCCATCCAGACGATGATGTTGCGTGACGGATCCCCGGAAGGGCCAACGGAACGCGGCCTGCCGCCCTCGCCGAGCACGACCAGGGAGCAGGTCGCATCGAAGCCGATGCCGGCGACTGTTTCCGGTGCCGCGCCTGCCTTGCGGAGAGCGCCGCGAACGCTATGGCAGACCGCCCGCCAGATGTCGTCGCTCGACTGCTCGACAATATCGCCCGTCTCGCGCCAGAGCAGGATATCGGCCTTGTCGGATCCGAGCATCCTGCCGGTCTGGTCGAAAAGACCCGCCCGGGCGCTCCCGGTGCCGACGTCAATACCGAGGTAGGTGCGGGACATGATCTGCATTTCCCTTTCGCTGGTCCAGCTCGGATTTCACAGATCGTTGCTCTGCGGAAGGATAACGAGATCGCGGATGGTGACGTTGCGCGGTCTGGTGAGCATAAAGAGCACCGCCTCGGCCACTTCGCCCGGCTCGATCAGGCCGCCTGCGGCCATTTCCTCTTCCAGTTTCTCCTTCGGCCAGTCGGCGATGAGGGCCGTCACCACCGGCCCCGGCGCAACGGCCCCTACCCTCAGCCCGTGTTTCGCAACCTGGCGGCGGACAGTATGCACGAAGGCATGCACAGCGTGCTTGGACGCCGTATAGATCGGCTCCCAGACAACCGGCACCAGCCCGGCGATCGAACTGGTGATGATGATGTCGCCCGTCTTGCGCTCGACCATATGCGGCAATACCGCGTGGACCGAGCGGAACAGCGCGTTGATGTTGAGATTGAGCATCCGGTCCCACTGGTCGGGATCGCCGTCGATCAGTTCGCCCCCCACATAGGAACCGGCATTGCCGTGGAAGATGTCCAGATGACCGGTCTTTTCCAGGATCCGCGGCAGCATCGTCGCCACGCTTTTCGGATCGGTGAGATCGATGCGCAGCGGAATGGCGCTTTTGCCGAGGTCGGCGCAGGCTTTTTCGAGCCCATCCTCGGATCGGTCGACCAGCACCACGCGCGCGCCGGCTCCGATCAGCGTTTTGGCGCAGGCGAGACCGATGCCGGACGCGGCGCCGGTAATGGCCGCGACTTTTCCCTGGAGTTGCTGATCCATGGCTTTCTCTTTCATTGAAACGGGTTCAAGCATTGGTAGCGGTTCCCGGCCATTCGCGCCACCACGTTCAGGATCGCAGGCCGATACTTTTTCGGTCCACACTGGCCTCACGTCTGAGGGCCGGCGGATCCTGCCTCAATTATATGGCGCATGACATCCCAGACGCGGCTATCGCCGCATTGCGCCACATTGAAACGAAGAAAAGAGGAAGCTGTCTGCGACGGGCTGAAGACATTGCCCGGAGCGAGAACAACGCCTTCGGCAAGTGCGGTTCTGGCCAGAACCGCCGAATCGCTTCCGTCGGGAATGCGGCACCAGAGATAGAAGCCGCCGCGCGGCATGAGCCAGGGGACGATCCCGAGAGATTTCAGCTTCTCCGCTGTTTCCCGCCGCGCCCGCGAGAGCCTGCGTCGCAACTCGTCCATATGCTTGCGATAGAAGCCGCCGGATAAGAGGTCGGCGATCACATGCGTCACCGCCGGGCTCGCGCCGCCGAAACTCGTCGCTACCTGAAGATCGACGAGATCCTCCACCCAATCGCGTCGTCCCGCGATATAGCCGCAGCGGACCGATGCGGATAGGGTTTTCGAAAAACTGCCGACGCGGATGACCCGGTTGAGCCCGTCAAGTGCGGCGAGACGCGGCGACGGCTCCGGCTCGAAATCCGCGAAGATGTCGTCCTCGACGATTGCCAGGTCATGAGCGGCCGCGAGCGCCAGCAACCGATGCGCCGTCTGGAGCGAAAGCGTCGCGCCGGTCGGATTGTGCAAGGCCGAATTGGTGATGTAGAGCCGCGGCCGCCGCCCGGCGAGCACTTCCTCGAAGCGGGCAAGATCGGGGCCCGACGGCGTATAAGGCACGGCAACGATTGCGGCCTGATGCGCCCTGAGCAGCGCCCGGAAATTAAAATAGCACGGATCGTCCACGAGGACGGTATCGCCGGGGCGCAGGAGAAAGCGGCAGACAAGGTCGACCGCTTGCGTGCCGGAGGCGGTGAGCATGATCTGATCGGCCGAAGCTTCGATACCGTCTTCGGCGAAACGGGCCAGCAGAAGCCGGCGAAGCGTGGGCGAACCACGCGTGCTGCCATAGTCGGCAAGCACGCTCCCGTCCGCCCGCGCAAGGGTGCGGAAAGCTTTCCTGAGTGCCGCGTCGGGCATCCAGTCCGCCGGAAGCCAGCCGCAGCCGGGCTTCAAGGTCGCGGCCCCGGCATCGAGAGACTGGCGCGATACCCAGAAGGGATCGACCTCGCGGTCGAGACGCGGTTCCGCCTGTGCCAGGGCAAGCGGCGGCATCGCCGATGGCGATACATAGAATCCCGAGCCCTGCCGGGCACGGATGAGACCTTGGGCCGCAAGGCGGTCATAGGCCTCGACAACGGTCGAAGGCGAAACACCCATCGTCGCCGCGAAACGGCGGATCGAGGGAAGGCGATCGCCCGCCGCCAGGGCGCGGCTCGCCACCCGCGCCCGGATCGCGTCCATGATCTCGATCGTGCGCATGCCGCGACGGCCGCCTTTTTTCCCCACCCGTTCGTCCAAAGTGTATGCCTCTCCGTAACGATACAGTTCGTGGGAATCGTACCGAATTGTCGCTGTTTTTGCCAGCATGCTTATGGCTCAGGATAGCCTCCGGAAAGCGAGGGCGCATGAGCGACGGCAGGAACGGATTGGGCAGCGGCCTTCTCGGCGTGATCATCTTCAGCGGATCGCTCCCCGCGACGCGGGTGGCGGTCGCCGGCTTCTCGCCGTTGTTCCTGACCTCGGCGCGGGCCGTCATTGCCGCCCTGCTCGGCGCCGCACTCCTCACGGTCGGGCGCCAGGCCCGGCCGGAACGGCGCGCGCTCGGCTCCCTTGCGATTGTCGCTCTGGGCGTGGTGATCGGCTTTCCGCTCCTGACGGCGCTGGCGCTGCAACACATAACGGCTGCCCATTCCATCGTCTTCGTCGGCCTCCTGCCGCTTGCGACCGCCGCCTTCGGCGTCCTGCGCGGCGGTGAAAGGCCGAAGCCGCTCTTCTGGCTGTTTTCGATCCTCGGCAGCGCGACGGTCGCCGGTTTCGCGCTTTCGAACGGCGGCAAGGCATCGCTCTCAGGCGACCTCCTGATGACCGCCGCGATTATCTTGTGCGGCCTGGGCTATGCGGAGGGCGCGAAACTCTCCCGCACGCTCGGCGGCTGGCAGGTCATTTCCTGGGCACTTCTCCTGGCATTGCCGCTCATGGCCATATTGGCGTTCGCGACGATTCCCGTCTCGTGGACAGGAATCGGCATGCCCTCCTGGGTCGGGCTGGCCTATGTTTCCGTGTTCAGCATGCTCGTCGGCTTCATCTTCTGGTATCGCGGTCTCGCGCTGGGCGGAACGGCGAGCGTCGGCCAGTTGCAACTGCTTCAGCCTTTCCTCGGCCTCGCGCTCGCCGGCGTGCTTCTGGGCGAGCCGATCCTCTGGACCATGATCGCCGCGACGGGGATCGTCGTCATTTGCGTCGCCTTCGCCAGGCGTTTCGCCTGATCGGCACCGCACCGACGCCGCACATCCTGATACTGTCAGCGGTCGGCCGCGGGAGGAATTCCGGTAACGCCGAACTTGTTCGCCGCCCGACGGCATGCAGAATATGGCCGGTCAGCTTGCCAACACGAGCACGAAGGTCATGACGGTGAAAGGCGAAAACGGCGGTCCCAGAGGCGATTTCTCCCGGAAAGGCACGCGAACGGAAGGTTTCGCCGACGGGGTCTTTTCCATTGCGTTCACGCTGCTCGTCCTCGATTTCCACCCGCCGGCAAGTCTCGACCACCTGGACACCTTCCTGCTCGGAATATGGCCGAGGCTCCTCGCCTATTCCATCAGTTGCCTTCTGATCGGGCTTATCTGGGCCAATTATCGCGCCATGCTCCTGCATATGGGCGACGCTAATCGCCTGACGATTTTCCTGAGCATGTTGCTCTTCGCCGACGTGGCGTTCCTGCCGTTCCCGACCGCCCTCCTCGCCGAGGCGATCTCGACCGACAGCGGCCTTTCCGAAGCGGCGTTTCTCTATGGCCTGGTTCTCACCGTCGGCGGCATCTTCTTCAATGCGCTCTGGCTTTACGAACTGGGACGATCGCGAGCGGGAAACGATCTGCCCCGCGTCAGGCGGCATCTCACGCTTATAAGCGTCCGATTTGCGATCGGGCCCGCCTGCTACCTCGTTGCCACCCTCATATCGTTGAAATACCCCATCCTGGCGATTTTTCTCTACGTGGCGTTGATCGCCTATTACTGGTTCCCCGGCCGGTCGGAAACGGTTTTCAGCGGAACGGATTGAGCCGCCTTCGGAAGGGCCCTCCCGACACCTCGCCGGTCTCGCGATCGTGCCGAGGCTATCGACAGTCGTGCGATTGACCCCGGATATAAACCGATTTACCCATTGAAGCAGGAGAAGATCATGAGCAATCTGGTCATTGTGGATCCGTTGCCACGGACACTGGACCTGATCATGGACAAGCCGACGCGGGCGCGCCTCGAGCGCCTCGGCGATCTTGTGCTATCGGAAGACCGGCCTATGCCGGCCGAGACGATCGAGCGCCATCTCGGCGAGACAAGGTTCATCATCGGGCAGACCGCGATGCCACGCGAGCGGATCGAGCGGGCACCGCACCTCAAGGCGATCTTCAACGTCGAGACCAATTTCCTGCCGAACATCGACTATGCGGCCTGCCAGGAAAGCGGCATCTGGGTCCTGACGCCGGCCTCCGCATTTGCGGCGCCGGTCGCGGAAGCGGCGCTTGGAATGGCCATCGACCTCGCGCGCGGCATTACCGAAGCGGACCGCAAATTCCGTGCGGGTGAAGAATCTTACGGGCTGGAGGGCAACAAGGACACGTTTCGCTTTGCCGGTGCTCCGGTCGGGATCATCGGTTTCGGTGATCTCGGGCGAGAGCTTCGGCGCCTGATCGCTCCGTTCGGCAACCCGGTCATGGTCCACGATCCATGGCTGCCGGCCGAGCTTATACGGAAACATGATGCCGAACCGGCATCGCTGGATGACCTGCTCCGTCGCTCGCGCGTCGTCTTCGTCTTCGCCAGCGTGACGACCGAAAATCAGGGCTTTCTGGGCGCACGCGAATTTGCGCTGATGCCGCAAGGCTCCGCTCTGCTGCTCATGAGCCGCGCTGCCGTGGTCGATTTCCCAGCCTTTCTGGCGGCAGTGGAGAGCGGACACATCCGTGCCGCGACCGATGTCTTCCCGGACGAACCCGTCGCCAAGGATGACCCCGTTCGGCGCTTGCCGGGCCTCCTTCTCTCGGCGCATCGAACCGGTGGCACGCGCGATGCCTTCTACGAAATTGGACGCATGACGGTCGCCGACGCGGAACTGATCTCGCGCGGCCTGCCGCCGCAACTCTGCCGTCGCGCCGACCCCGCGGTTGCGGGTCGTCTCCGCTCGAAGGCGGTCAAAATCTCGTAGCGAGAAACCACTCAAGGAAATCACTGGGAGGATAAAGAAATGAAACGCAAGACAATCACATTTGCACTGGCGCTGGTGCTCGCTGCCGGATCCGCCGGGCTGGCCTCGGCAGCCGACAAGCCGACCTATGGCGTGGTCCTGAAGACCCTGTCGAACCCCTTCTGGGGCGCGATGGCGGAAGGGATCGCGGAGGGCGGCAAGGAGGCCGATGTCACCATCTTCCAGCAGGCCGCCAAGTCCGACCAGGACGCGCAGACGCAGCTCAATATCTGCACCACCATGCTCGAACGCAGCCCCAAGGCGCTCATTGCCTCGGCGATCAATTCCACCAACCTGCTGCCCTGCATGCAGAGCGCCAACGAGAAGAAGATTCCGGTCGTCGATCTGGACGCCAATCTCGACCCCGCCATCACCAAGAAGGCCGGCGTCGAGATCGCGTTCGGCATCGGTTCCGACAACGTCGCCGCCGGCCACAAGGCGGCGGATTTCCTTGCGAAGCATCTCGGCAAGGATGCCAAGGGACCGGTGCTCGTGATCGAGGGACTGGCTGGCAACGTCACCGGCCAGAAACGCGCCGACGGCTTCAAGGAAGAGATCGCCAAGGTCGCGCCGGGATTGAAGATCGTCGCCTCGCTGCCAGGCGACTGGGACGCCAACAAGGCGGCCAACATCACCAACGACACGCTGCAGCGCAATCCTGATCTCGTCGCCATCTTCGCCTGCAACGACACCATGGCGCTGGGCGCCGTCGAATCGGTCTATGCGGCCGGCAAGGGCGGCAAGATCGCTGTCATCGGCGTCGACGGCACCAAGGACGGCGTCAAGTCGATCAAGGCGGGCCGCCTTACCGCGAGCGTCGCCCAGCTACCCTATCTCGAAGGGATAGAAGCCGTGAAGAACGTCAAGAAGGTGCTGGCGGGCGAGAAGGTGGAGAGTTTCATCTATGTCCCGACGCTTGTTCTGACGGCAGACGTCCTGAAAGCGGGAACGGATCCCGACCTGAAATATGTCAAGTGACGGCGATGCGGCGCGCCTGTCCGACTGCGCCGCACCCGTTCGCTGAGGGCGGTCCATGGATGCCGGTTCGAAAATGACCAAACGCCCCTGGAGCTTGCGCGGCATCGGCGGCGCGGTCCG
>SCRB01000360.1 GCA_004299545.1 Rhizobiaceae bacterium | reverse complement strand
GGGAGAAGAAGACGGTTTCAGGCGCAATCAGCGTTACGCCGGCGAGCATCACCTCATGCCGCCGCCGGCCCTGCCAGAGCGCCTCCGCCTCGGCCAGTTCGGCACGCGTGTTGACGCCGATCGCATTCGCCTCGCTCGCTTCCACCGAAACGGCCAGCAGCCCACGGTCGTGCGCGATCTCGACCACGTCGGTCAGGTAGAATTCGCCCTTGGCGTTGGCGTTGCCGACCGCCGCCAGGAGGTCGAGTGCGTTCTTCCCTGAAAGCGCGATCAGGCCGGAATTGCAGAAATCGATCGCCCGCTCGGCTGCCGTGCAATCTTTTTCCTCACGAATGGCGACGAGCTTGCCGCCCTTCTCGATCAACCGGCCATAGCCGGTCGGCGCGAGCGTGCGAAAGCCGAGAACCACTACATCGGCTCCTTCCGCCAGTTTCTTCCTGAGCGACAGGACCGCGTCCGCCTCGATCAGAGGCGCGTCGCCGTAAAGGACGACGATGTCGTCATAGAAGCGGGAAATCGCCGGGCGGGCGGCAAGAACGGCATGTGCCGTGCCTTTCCGTTTGTCCTGACGGAAAGTTTCGAGCTTCGGCGCGAAGGCCGCCGCCGCCTTCTCGACCGCCTCGCCACCATTGCCGACCACGAGCGCGACATCGGCGCCGCCCGCTGCCGCGGCCGTCTTGAGAACGTGAGCGATCATCGGAAGCCCCGCGACAGGATGAAGTACCTTGGGGAGCGAACTCTTCATCCGCGTGCCCTCGCCGGCCGCAAGCACGATCGCGAGGCATTTTCTGTTCGTCATGACCGAATCCCAGAAGGAATGAGCAGATCAGGCCGCGCTTCTAGCATTCCCGCCAGGGAAAACGAAGAGGCCGTCAGCCGAGCGTCCCAAGCGCGGGGAATGTCTGGAGCAGCCAGTAGGAGATCATCTGGATGCCGCCGGCGAGAAAAAACACGCCCGCCGCAACGAGCAGGCCGCCGATCACCTTTTCCACGCGCCCGAGATGGACGCGGAATTTCGCCAAGAAACGCATGAACGCCCCTGAAAACAACGCCGCCAGAAGAAACGGGATACCGAGGCCCAGCGAATAGGCGGCAAGCAGGAGCGCGCCTTGCGACACCGTTTCGCGGCCGCCGGCAAGCGTCAGGATCGGGCCGAGGACCGGGCCGATACAGGGCGTCCAGCCGAAAGCGAAGGCAAGACCCATCATATAGGCCGCAAGCGCGCTCGCCGGTCGCCCTTCGGTCCGGAACCGCGCCTCACGCGACAGAAGCGGGATGCGGATGACGCCGAGGAAGTTCAGCCCCATGAGAATGATGAGGATACCGGCTGCAATCGCCAGTGGCTGCTGCCACTGGCGCAGGAAACCGCCGATGGTGGAGGCGCCGGCGCCAAGCGCTACGAAGACGGTCGAAAAACCGAGGACGAAGGCGACCGAGGCAACGCCAAGCGCGAGCCGCGCGCCGCGCGTGGCAGCACCGCTATCGGCTCCGCGAAAATCGTCGACCGAAACGCCGGCCATATAGCACAGATAGGGCGGCACGAGCGGCAGGACGCAGGGCGAGAGGAACGAAAGCGCCCCGGCCCCGACCGCACTGACAAAACCGACATCCACCATCTTCGGGCACCGATCCGCGACCTTCCCTGCCCGCGGCTATAACCCGCAAGGCCGGTCACGCCAAATCAATGTTGCGTGGCACGTGGTCGCCCTTCGGCCAGCCTTAACGATATTTAGGCGCTCGCCGTCGGCTTTTTCCGGTTGACCCGCAAGAAGGCTCTCCCTATTTTCCGCGCACTTTCGCAGCGCGGGACGCGCATCGGGAGCGCGTAGCTCAGCCGGTAGAGCAACTGACTTTTAATCAGTAGGTCTCGGGTTCGAACCCCGACGCGCTCACCAAAGACCACCGGATTGTCTTCACTTTCCAGGCTCAAAAGAACGAGTTGGCTCGCTTTTCAAGCGTTTCCGGTGCGGCGTATCATTTCGTTACGGTTCGACAATCAACCACCTGACATATTTTCGCCGGCTCTCACCGGATATGCTGGACGGAAGGGAAAGAGCGGGATCGATTTTGAAGTATGTGAAATTCATCTGGCCCGTGGTTGGCATCGGCGCCGCGGTCTTCTCCGGCTGGCTGCTTTACAGCCAGATGAAAAGGCTTTCTCTCGACGGAACGGTCGAGAGCCTGTCCATTATTTCGCCGCGGCAGTGGCTTCTGGCGGCGGCCGCGACATTGGCGGCTTACACGGCTCTGGCCGGTTATGACCGGATCGCCCTGAAACATCTGCGACGGGAGGTGTCGTGGGCGTTCGTCGCCCTTTGCTCATTCACCTCCTATGCGCTTTCCCACAACATCGGCGCGACTGTCCTATCGGGCGCTGTCATACGGTATCGCGCCTACCAGACCCGCGGACTTGGCGCGGCAGAGGTGGGCGTCCTGGTCGCCTTCTGTTCAATCACCTTCGCGATCGGTGTGATCGCCCTGCTCGGCATCATCCTTGCGATTCGCCCTGACATTGCCGATCGATTCGGTGATGTTCTCCCGGTCGGCCTGTCGAGAGCAGGCGGGATTGCCATGCTTGCCGCCGTCGCCCTTTACGTCGCAGGTGGATTGCTTTCCCTACCCGTTCTGAAATTCGGGCGGCTTTCAATCGCCTATCCCCGGCCGGGGATCATCGCGCGGCAGCTCATCATCGGTCCTCTCGAATTGATCAGCGCGGCGGCGATCATCTATTTCGTTCTGCCAATCGCGGGAAACCCCGGCTTCATCGTCGTGCTCGGTATCTTCCTCCTGTCATTCACTGTTGCGCTCCTGTCCCACGCGCCGGGCGGAATCGGCGTTCTCGAGCTGGTCTTCATGGCAGGCTTGCCGGAAATGGACAGTAATGCAGTTCTTGCCGCCCTGCTCGTTTTCCGTCTTCTTTATCTGATCCTCCCCCTCGCTTTTGCAATCGTGGTCGTCCTTTTGTTCGAGAGATCACAAATGGCTCACTGAAATGATCTTCGGCATCCAGCGATTGCCTCGCCTGTCCCTCCACGGTGTCCTTGCAGGCATCGGCGCGGCCGCAGTGCTGGCTGCTTTGGTAACGCCCGCTATGCTGCCAGATCTGTTCGCGGACGCGACAGCCCGCCATCAGGCGGTCGAGGACAGTTGCCGGCAGGACATGGGATGCTGGTCCGAACGGAATCTCGTGGCGGCACAAGCCGCCTGCGTCCCCCTCGTCGAAGAGAGGGCTCCGCGCGGATTCAAATGGACCAGTGATTGGCTGGAGTCCATCTTCTTTGCATCCCACGCCCTTACCGCCGGCAATTGGGTGCTGGAATATGCCGGCGATTCCATCCGGTTCCGCGACACGGCGGGGGCCTGGAAGTCGATGTCCTACTATTGTTCGTTCGATACGAAGAGCCACCGAATCACCGGCGTAAGGATCGTCGCTGGCGATAATCCGGACAATTAGGGTTCCGACCCTCACCGCCAGCTGTGCGTCATGATCGCAAAAATGATTTGACGGCACGGATACAATCTGTGCTGTCAAACGTTTATCGCTGCAAAGGCGCAAGCGCCCCGGCATGGCGCCCCGGCGTGGCGCCAAGGCGATCTGGCTTGAAAGGAGCCGAACATGCTGTCGAGGATATTGGCCGTTTCCGTCGTTGTCGGACTGGCGGGTTTCGCGCTTTCCGGCTGCGTTTCCGAAGACGGATATTACGGCGGATATTACAACTATGGCGGCGGCTATTACGCCCCCGGCCCGTACGTTTACGATGATTACTACGCTCCCGCCGGCGGCGTCTATTATGGCGGCACCTACTACCGATACAGGGACCGCAGGCATTGGCGCGACAGGGACGGCAATTGGCGTGGCCGGAACCCAGGGCGAGACCACCAGGTCTCCGGCAACCCGCCCTCGCATCAAACGTCGAGGACCCGTTACCGCCTCGTGGAGCGTCCCCGCAACGATCTCTACCCGGCGCGCCCTGCGACACGATCGACAGCGCATCGTCCCTATCGCCTCGCCAACCCGGACCAATAGGCGATCAGGGCGCTTTCGCGCCATATAGCGGTCGGAATGCGCATGGGAGCCGCACTTCCGACCGCAGGCAAGGTCGTTTAACCCGGAGCCGTTCCTCCACAGAGACTGCGTTCACCATCCCGCCCGGATAAGGATGGAGGGCATTTGCTCATTTTTCGCTTTCTATTATAACGAAACAAAAGCGAAGAATACGTGGGGCCACATGCACCTGTCACCGCGCCAGGACGAAATCATCCGGATCGCCAAGGAAAACGGTCGCGTCCTGGTCGAGGAACTGGCGCTCCACTTCGACATCACCCCGCAAACGATCCGCCGGGACCTGAACGATCTTTGCGACCAGCGGCTCCTGACACGCATTCATGGCGGCGCCCTGTTCGCCTCCGGCGTGG
>SCRB01000359.1 GCA_004299545.1 Rhizobiaceae bacterium | reverse complement strand
GAAGCAACGCCATGTAGAAGATCATGATCTTGGGGTTTCCGAGCGTGATCCCCATGCCGGCGGCAAAGAGCTTCAGCGGCGCGCGCTCCTCCGGCAGGGATTCCTTGTCCGTCCCTGCCGGCGCCCTCCACATCTTCCAGGCGAGATACAGGAGATAGGCGACCCCGAGCCATTTCAGCGCGGTAAAGACCAGATGAAAGGTCTGGGCTATCACGGCCAATCCGAAGACGGCACAGGAGAGCCAGATCGCCTCGCCGATCCACATGGCCAGAAGGAACGGCAGCACGTCCCGCACGCCGCGCGAGAGCACGCGCGCGACCAGCGCCGCGACGCTCGGGCCGGGCGAGCCGGCCACGAGGAAAAGCGTGCCGGCAAAGAGAAGAAGCGACGTCAAGCTCATGACGGTTTTCCCCGATCCTCATCGTGAGGCGGTGGAATATAGAGCCGCTCAGTCTCTCTCGGCCAGCATCAAATGCTGGATCAGGATGATCGTCTTGGCGTCGACGATGCGGCCGTCCTGCGTTGCGGCATAGGCATCTTCCAGCGCCATCTCGACGATCTCTATGTCCTCCGTCTCGTCGGCCCTGCCGCCCCCGTCCGAAACCTTGTCGGCGGGCGTGTAGCGGGCGGTGAAAAGCGCGACGCGCTCGGTCAGGCTTCCCGGCGACATGTACGGATCGGAAAGCAACCGGAAAGCCGTCGGCCTGTAGCCGAGTTCCTCCTCCGCCTCGCGGCGCGCGCACTCTTCGGGCTGGTCGCCATCGCGCAGGCCGGCGCAGGCTTCCAGCAGCGGTTCGGGATGGCCGCTATCGAAGGCCGCGTAGCGAAACTGGCGGACGAGCAGCACCGTGCCGCGATCGGGATCGTAGGGCAGGACGGCCGCGCCATGGCCATGGTCCACTATCTCTCGGGTCTGGCTTTCCCACCCGCCGTCATTGCGGCGGTAGTCGAGCACGACCTTCTTCAGCGTGCTCCATCCCCTGTAGAGCGTTTCGGCGGACTTTATCCGGACCCTGTCCTTCATCGACGTGTCAGGCATCGAAGCGTCAGGCATCGACGTATCACGCGGCACCAGCCGTCTTGCCGCGCTCGACGCGCTTGCGCTCATTGGGGTCGAGATAGAGCTTCCTCAGCCGGATTGATTTCGGCGTCACCTCGACCAGCTCGTCGTCCTGTATCCAGGCAAGCGCGCGTTCGAGCGTCATGCGTACAGGGGGCGTCAGCTTGACCGCCTCATCCTTGCCGGCAGCGCGGATATTGGTGAGCTTCTTGCCCTTGAGCACATTCACTTCGAGATCGTTGTCACGGGAATGGATGCCGATAATCATGCCCTGATAGACCTTGACGCCGGGATCGATGACCATCGGGCCGCGATCCTCCAGGTTCCAGAGCGCATAGGCAACCGATTCGCCCTGATCGTTAGAGATCAGGACGCCGTTGACGCGGCCGCCGATCTCGCCCTTCCACGGTTCGTACGCATGAAAGAGCCTGTTGAGGACGGCGCTGCCGCGCGTATCGGTCAAAAGCTCCGACTGGTAGCCGATCAGCCCGCGTGTCGGGGCGTGGAAAACGAGCCTCTGGCGGTCGCCGCCGGAGGGGCGCAATTCGATCATCTCGCCCTTGCGCTCGGACATTTTCTGCACGACGATGCCGGCATGCTCCTCGTCGACGTCGATGACGACTTCCTCGACCGGCTCCAGAAGCTGGCCATCGTCGTCTTTCTTCATGACCACGCGCGGGCGTGACACGGCAAGCTCAAAACCCTCGCGGCGCATGGTTTCGATCAGCACGGCAAGCTGCAACTCGCCGCGGCCGGAGACGAAGAAGGAATCCTTGTCGGCCGATTCCTCGATCTTCAGCGCCACATTGCCTTCCGCCTCGCGCAGCAACCGATCGCGGATGACGCGGCTCGTCACCTTGTCGCCCTCCGTGCCGGCAAGCGGCGAATCGTTGACGAGGAAGGACATGGTGACGGTGGGCGGATCGATCGGCTGCGCCGGCAGGGCTTCCGTAACGGAAGGATCGCAGAACGTATCGGCAACCGTGCCCTTCTGCAGGCCGGCGATGGCGACGATATCGCCGGCGCTCGCCTCGTCGATCGGCTGGCGCTCGAGGCCGCGGAAGGCCAGCACCTTGGAGATGCGGCCGTTTTCGATCAGGTCGCCATGACGGGAGAGAACCCTGACCGCCTGATTGGGCTTGACGGTGCCCGCCTCGATGCGGCCGGTGACGATGCGGCCGAGAAAAGGGTTGGCTTCAAGGATGGTGCCTATCATGCGGAACAACCCGCCGCCGACCCTTGGTTCGGGGACATGTTTCAGGACCAGTTCGAAAAGGGGCGCCAGTCTCTTGTCCTTCGGCCCCTCGGGATTCTCGGCCATCCAGCCGTCGCGCCCCGAGCCGTAGAGGATCGGGAAATCGAGTTGCTCGTCGGTCGCGTCAAGCGCGGCAAACAGGTCGAAGACCTCGTTGATGACCTCGTTGGGGCGGGCGTCCGGCCGGTCGATCTTGTTGACCGCCACGATCGGGCGCAAACCGACCTTGAGCGCCTTGCCGACGACGAACTTGGTTTGCGGCATAGGCCCTTCCGCCGCATCGACCAGGACGATAGCGCCATCGACCATGTTGAGGATGCGCTCGACCTCGCCGCCGAAATCGGCATGGCCCGGCGTATCGACGATATTGATGCGGCAATCGTTCCACACCACCGATGTCGCCTTGGCGAGAATGGTGATGCCGCGCTCCTTTTCGAGCTCGTTGGAATCGAGCGCACGTTCGGCGATGCGCTGGTTGTCGCGCACCGCACCAGACTGTTTCAGAAGCGCATCGACAAGAGTGGTTTTCCCATGGTCGACATGGGCGATAATCGCGATATTGCGGAGATTCATGAACTACCGTGGTCTTGGTTCACCGGTCGCTTCCGCTAAGGAGGGCTCGGTTCTGGCGCGCTCTTAACGGATTTTTTGCAGTTGCGAAAGGGGTCTGGGATGCGGGACCGCGGCGCGCCTTAGAATTTTCACAAAATCACGCGACTTTCTATCGGTTTGTTACGTTTCGTGAATTGCTGTACCGTGACGCCATGAAAACACTGATTGTCCTTGTCCTGTCGCTTCTCCCGGCAACGGCCTTTGCCGGCCCGGAATTGCATCCGGACCTTCTCAAGGGCCCGGGGAAGACGTCGACCGCGCCGGCCACGATATCTGAAAACGGATCGAACCCGTCCGGCGACCCGATCCGCCTGGTCAACAGGGACCGTTCCGTTGCCAGTGACTGCGACGATGCGACATGGCCTTATATTCCCCAGCATTGCCTGACCCGCGGCAAACCGACGTCGGGGATCGGCGCGGAATGAATGAGGGGGCCGCAAAGTTTGTGATTCTAGTGGGATCTCGAATTTGACATTTGATGCCGAGGCCAACATCACGCGGGTATCAAATGTCAAATTCATTCCACCAGGCCAAGGTGGCAGAACCAGCGCGGTTCAGATGCACCTCCTCACACACCCGGTGCTCCGAACGGATGCAGAAGCAGTGGGATCATCAGCCTTCAGGTCGCCATAGATTTCGATGAAGTCAATAATCTGCTGGAGCCCTTGACGCCTGCGCATGTCGGTAAAGACGAACGGCCGATCACCGCGCTGATGCAGGGTGTCGGCCCGCATGATCTCCAGATCGGCGCCGACGTATGGGGCGAGGTCCATCTTGTTGATGACGAGCAGATCGGAACGGGTGATGCCGGGTCCGCCCTTGCGAGGGATCTTCTCGCCGGCGGCGACATCGATCATGTAGATGGTCAGATCGGCTAGATCGGGCGAGAAGGTAGCGGCGAGATTGTCGCCGCCGGATTCGATGAAGACCACGTCCAGATCCGGGAAGCGCCGGCGCATCTCGGCGATCGCCGCGAGGTTGATCGAGGCGTCCTCGCGGATCGCCGTGTGCGGACACCCGCCGGTCTCCACGCCGAGGATGCGCTCCTCCGGCAAAGATCGGAAGAGC
>SCRB01000358.1 GCA_004299545.1 Rhizobiaceae bacterium | reverse complement strand
ATCGATAATCTGGTGCAGATCGCCCATAATGTACGGATCGGCCGCGGATGCATCCTCGCGGCCCACTGCGGTCTGTCCGGATCGGTGACGCTCGGCGATTTCGTGATGCTCGGAGGGCGTGTCGGCCTTGCCGATCATATCGCCGTCGGTTCCGGTGCGCGGCTGGCGGCCTCGAGCGGGGTTATGGACAACGTGCCCGCCGGCGAGATATGGGCGGGGGCGCCGGCAATCCCGATGCGCGACTTCTTCCGCGAGGTAGCCTCGGTCCGGAGGCTGGCGGGTCTCAAATCGCGCAAGGGCGAGGGGCAGTGATGGAAGGCACTACGAACGCGCTCGATACGGTCGAGATCATGGAGCTTTTGAAGCTCCTGCCGCATCGCTACCCTTTCCTTCTGGTCGACAGGATCGTGAACATCGACGGCGACAATTCCGCGACGGGCATCAAGAACGTCACGGCGACCGAGCCGCATTTCCAGGGGCATTTCCCCGACCATCCGGTCATGCCCGGCGTCCTGATCGTCGAGGCGATGGCGCAGACCGCAGGGGCCATTTGCATAAAGAAACTGGGTTCTTCCATGCCCGCGCTTGTCTATTTCATGACCATCGACAACGCCAAGTTCCGCAAGCCCGTCGTTCCTGGCGACCGCGTCGAGATCAAGGTGAAGAAGGTGAAACAGCGTGGCAGCATCTGGCGTTTCGCCTGTGAAGCCACTGTGGACGGCACCAAGGTCGCCGAGGCTGACATCGCCGCGATGATGTCATTCAAATCAGCAGAATAGCATCCATGTCGTCTACCAGTGCCGTTCACCCGACCGCGATTGTCGAACCCGGCGCGAGCCTTGGCTCGGGCGTGAGAATAGGGCCTTTTTGTCATGTCGGGCCGGAAGTCACGCTCGGAGACGGCGTCGAACTCGTCAGCCATGTGGTCGTGGCCGGCGCGACGGCCATCGGGGATCAAACGAAGGTCTTCCCCCATGCGACGCTCGGCATGCCGCCGCAAAACGTGCGTCACAAGGGCGGCCGGACAACGCTCACGATCGGCAGCAAATGCGTGATCCGCGAGTTCGTCACCATGAACACGGGCACCGATACCAGCCGTGGCGCCACGGTCGTCGGCGACGGCGGCATGTTCATGGCGTACAGCCACATCGCTCATGACTGCATCGTCGGAAACAACGTGACCTTCGCCAATCTGGCGACGCTCGCTGGCCATTGCGAAATTGGCGACAACGTCATCATCGGCGGGATGACCGCAGTTCATCAGTTTGCCCGTATCGGCCACCATGCCTTCCTGGGCGGCTGTTCCGCCATCATCGGAGACGTTATTCCCTATGGTTTGGCCGAAGGAAACAAGGCGCGGCTGCGCGGCTTTAACATCATCGGCATGAAGCGGTCGGGTTTTGCCCGTGCCGATCTCGCCGTTATGCGGCAGGCCTACAGGGTGATTTTCGACCGCGAGCATCCTATCGTCGAGAACCTCGAGCGGGCGGCGGCGGAATTCAGTGGATCGGGCGCCGTCATCGACATCATCGACTTCATGAGAAGCCGAGGTAAGCGCTACTTCATCGTTCCGCCCCGCGGCGAAGCCCCCCTTGACGACGATGCCGGGCAAGACGGGTGAGGCACCCTCGTCGGCGAGGCTTTCGGCTTCGGACCGGATTGCCCTTGTGGCGGGCGGAGGCCAACTGCCGCAGCAGGTGGCGGCCAGCCTCGCCCGATCCGGCCATGTTCCCTTCGTGATCGAGATAGCCGGCGAGGACGAAACGGCCGATCGCTTTTCCACCTATCCCCATGTCACGCTTCCACTCGAACGCTTTCCCGATTTCATAGCGCTCCTGAAGAAGAATTCCGCCACCCATGTCGTCATGGCGGGCAACGTTGCGCGGCGACCAAGCCCCTGGAGGATGCGCTGGGGAATTCGCCTGTTCCGCCTTCTGGCCCGATTCGTCGTGCCGCTTGCCCGCGGCGATAACCAATTGCTGAAGGCGGTCGTGGATCTTGTCGAGGACAATGGCATAAAGGTCGTGGGGGCGCATGAAATCGTCCCCGACCTGCTTGCCGCGTCGGGGCCGATGACGAAAACCATGCCCTTGGCGTCGGATCGGAAGGACATCGAGGCCGCCCTGCAGGCCGCGCGTGCGATCGGGGAACTGGATATCGGCCAGGCCGCTATCGCCATAGGCGGGCGCGCCATCGCGCTCGAAGGTATAGAAGGGACCGACGGGCTGCTGGAGCGGGTGAAGGAACTGCGGGGCCACGGTCGCCTTGCCGGGAAAACACGTGGCGTACTGGTCAAATGCGCCAAGCCCGGGCAGGAATTGCGCGCGGATCTGCCGACCATCGGCCTCGCGACCGTCGAGGCGGCGCATCAGGCGGGCCTTGCCGGCATAGGCGTGGAATCCGGCCGCTCCTTCATTCTCGATCATGACAGGACGATGGAACGGGCCGATGCGTTGGGGATCTTCGTCATCGGCCTGCGGCGCGAAGCGGAATGAGGATGGAAAAACGCCCTCTTCGGATCGCGGTCGTCGCCGGCGAAGAATCCGGCGATCTTCTCGGTGCTGACCTGGTACAATCGCTCGCCGTCCGATCCGGCCGGACGATCGAGCTTTTCGGCGTCGGCGGCCGCCATCTCGAGGCCCGCGGTCTCCACTCGCTTTTCGACCAGAGTCAGATCGCCATCATGGGCGTGACCGCGGTGGTCCGGGACCTGCCACGCATCGTCTACCGTATCGGTGCAACCGCGCGTGCGATCGCCCGATGGAAGCCGGACTGCCTCGTCACGATCGATGTGCCGGGTTTTACATTGCCTCTGGCTCGGAAGGTGCGCCGTGCCGATCCGTCGATCCCGATCGTCCATTACGTTTGCCCAAGCGTCTGGGCCTGGCGCGCCGGACGTGCCCCAGCGATGCAGCCGAACATAGACAGGGTCCTTTGCCTCCTGCCGTTCGAACCGGAGGCGCTGGTGCGCCTCAAGGGTCCGCCCGGAACCTTTGTCGGCCACAGGCTTGCGCGCGATCCTGCGATCATCGAAGCCGCGGAGAAACAGCGGCAGCGCGCGAAATCAAGACGCCCCGAGGCCATGACGACGCTGCTTTTGCTGCCGGGTTCCCGCCGCAGCGAGATCCGCAGCCTGATCGGGCCGTTCGGCGAGACTGTCACGCTCCTCAAGGAGCGCGGCAATCGGTTGCGGCTGCTTTTGCCGACGGTCCCGCATCTGGCGGGTCTGGTCTCCTCCCTGACCGCATCCTGGCCGGAAAAGCCCGAAATCATCCATGATGCCGAGCGGAAATGGCAGGCTTTCGCGGAAGCCGACGCGGCGCTGGCGGCATCGGGAACGGTGTCGCTCGAACTGGCGCTCGCGCGCGTGCCGTTCGTTGCCTGCTACAAGACCGACCGGGTGATGAAACTGTTCCGCCACCTCATCACCATCTGGTCCAGCCAGCTCCCCAACCTCATCGCCGACTACGTGATCGTCCCCGAATATATCGATTTCTTCGTACGCCCCGGCATGCTGGCGCGGCAGATGGAGCAACTGGCGGCGGACACGCCTCAACGGGCTGCGCAACTGGCGGGTTTCGACGACGTGCTGTCAGCGCTCGCGGCGGACAGGCCTTCCGGTGAAATGGCAGCGGAAATCGTCCTCGCCGAGATCGCGAAGCGGCAAGAAACATGAAAAGGGCGCCGGCATCATGCGGCGCCCCGGGTTTCGACAATCTGAAAATGTTCAGCGCTTGGCGATCGGAATATAGTCTCTTTCCGGCTTGCCGATATAGAGCTGGCGCGGGCGGCCGATTTTCTGTTTCGGGTCCTCGATCATCTCGTTCCACTGCGCCACCCAGCCGACGGTGCGCGCGACAGCGAACAGGACCGTGAACATGGTGGTCGGGAAGCCGAGCGCCTTCAGGGTGATGCCGGAATAGAAGTCGATGTTCGGATAGAGCTTCTTCTCGATGAAATACTCGTCGGTGAGCGCGATCCGTTCCAGTTCCATCGCCACGTCGAGCAGCGGATCGTCCTTGATGCCGAGTTCGCCCAGGACCTCGTGACAGGTCTTCTGCATGATCTTGGCGCGCGGATCGTAGTTCTTGTAGACGCGGTGACCGAAGCCCATCAGGCGGAACGGATCGTTATGGTCCTTGGCGCGCGCGATGAATTCGGGAATGTGGTCGACCGAGCCGATCTCGGACAGCATGTTGAGCGCCGCCTCGTTGGCACCGCCATGGGCTGGCCCCCACAGGCAGGCGATGCCAGCCGCGATGCAGGCGAAGGGGTTCGCGCCAGATGAACCCGCCAGACGCACCGTCGAGGTCGAGGCATTCTGCTCGTGGTCGGCATGAAGGATGAAGATGCGCTCCATGGCACGCGCCAGAACCGGATTGACGCGATAGTCCTCGCACGGAACGGCAAAGCACATATGGAGGAAGTTCGCGGCGTAGTTGAGCTCGTTGCGTGGGTACACGAAAGGCTGGCCGGCATGGTATTTGAAAGCCATCGCGGCGAGCGTCGGCATTTTCGCGATCAGGCGAAGGCTGGCCACCATGCGCTGGTGCGGATCGGAAATATCGGTGGAGTCGTGATAGAAGGCCGACATCGCGCCGACGACGCCGCACATCACCGCCATGGGGTGTGCATCGCGCCGGAAGCCGGTGAAAAACCGGTTTATCTGCTCGTGCACCATCGTATGGTGGGTGACACGATAATCGAAATCCACCTTCTGCGCCTTGGTTGGCAACTCGCCATAGAGCAGGAGATAGCAGGTTTCCAGGAAATCCCCGTGTTCGGCCAATTGGTCGATCGGATAGCCCCGGTAAAGCAGGATGCCCTCGTCCCCGTCGATATAGGTGATTGCGGATTCGCAACTCGCCGTCGAGGTGAAGCCGGGATCATAGGTAAAGGCGCCGGTTTCCTTATAGAGCGGGCCGATATCGATGACGTCGGGCCCCACCGACCCTTTCATCACCTTGAGTTCATTCGTTTTGCCGCCGAATTCCAGTTTCGCATTCGATTCGGTCATCGCAAACTCCTTCTTCTTTTCAGCAGTGCCTGGGAGCACGAAATACGCAATTCAAAAGGTTGGGATTGTTGAAAAATACGCATGAAACTGCGCCTTCAGGCGGCGCATGTCCCGATTCGGAAATTCGTTTCACCTCTATATCGGCCATCGGGCGAATTTCCGCATCGAAAGGGCACTCGTGACTTCACAATTCTAGTGCGGTTTCGGTTTTGAAAGTTCGTCCAGGCACCCATATGGCGAGTGTCACGAACTTCAAAACCACCACACCGGCGGATGGCCGCGGGCGCAATGTTGCACCGCAAAAGGCAGGTTTCAATGCGAATTTCCTCGTCGGTTTTTTCCTAATCGATTTGATCTCGAATCCGTGACAGGCTTTCCGCCCGTCCGAGCACGGAGAGCACGTCGAAAACGCCCGGCGATGTTGCCCGGCCTGTCAGCGCGGCGCGCAAAGGC
Organism: Rhizobiaceae bacterium; assembly: GCA_004299545.1. Lineage (GTDB taxonomy): Bacteria > Pseudomonadota > Alphaproteobacteria > Rhizobiales > Rhizobiaceae > Mesorhizobium_L. The sequence continues at coordinate 3,103 of SCRB01000358.1, read as the reverse complement.
TGCGCCACCTTGCCGAGCTTGAGGCCGGCCGCCTCCGCCTCGGCGCGTACCACACCCTCGACAGAGGCGGCATTCCAGTCTTCCACGGTCTCAAGCCGCGGCAGCAGGGTGGCAAGGGTCTTTCGCGCGTCGCCATCCAGGATGGCGGCTGCTTTCTCATCGAGTTCGAGAGGCCGCTCGGCGACAAGAAAATAAGCGTTATTCACGAGTTCGACCAGCGTCTTGGCTCTTTCCTTGAGGCCCGGCATCGCCTTCAGAAGGCGCTCTTTTGCTTTGCCGTCGAGCCGCGCCAGCAGTTTCGGCCCGTCGGGAAGATAGGGCAGGGCGTCGAGGAAGACCGCAAGCAGATCGGCATCGTCGGAGTGCCGCATATAGACGCCGTTCAGCGCCTCCAGTTTCTGGAAATCGAATCGCGCCGCGCCCCTGTTGACGTCCTCGATCTTGAACCAGCGGACCATCTCCTCGGTGGTCATGATCTCGTCGTCGCCGTGACTCCAGCCGAGCCGTACGAGATAATTCCGCAATGCGGCGGGGAGATAGCCCATCGCGCGATAGGCATCGACGCCAAGCGCACCGTGACGTTTCGAGAGTTTCGCTCCATCTGGCCCATGGATCAGCGGGATATGCGCCATGACGGGCACCGGCCATCCCATGGCATCATAGATCACCATCTGTCGGGCGCCGTTCGTCAGATGGTCGTCTCCACGGATGATATGGGTAACGCCCATGTCGTGATCGTCGACCACGACCGCGTGCATGTAGGTCGGCGTTCCGTCGGAACGCAGAATGATGAAATCGTCGAGGTCCTTGTTCGGGAACCGCACATCGCCCTGAACCTTGTCACGGACGATGGTTTCGCCCTCTGTGGGAGCCTTGATGCGGATAACGGGCTTGACGCCAGCCGGCGCTTCGGCCGGGTCGCGGTCGCGCCAGCGGCCGTCGTAACGGGGCGGGCGGCCCTCTGCGCGCGCCCTTTCCCGCATCTCTTCGAGTTCAGCGGCGCTGGCATAACAATAATAGGCTTTCCCTCGGCGGACGAGTTCCTCGGCCACTTCCCTGTGGCGCTCGACGCGGGAATATTGTGAGATCGGCTCGCCGTCCCATGTCAAACCGAGCCAGGAAAGGCCATCGAGGATGGCGGCCGTAGCGGCGTCGGTCGAGCGCTCGCGGTCGGTATCCTCGATCCTGAGCAGCATCTTGCCGCCGGTGTGCTTCGCATAGAGCCAGTTGAACAGCGCCGTGCGCGCGCCGCCAATATGCAGGAAGCCGGTAGGCGAGGGCGCAAAGCGCGTGACGACTGGACTCATCGATGCAGTTCCCGGAGACGGTGCCAGGGCAGTCGAAGCCGCGATGGCGTTTCGGTGGCGTTCATGTAGCATAGGACCGCCGAGGTGCAAGCGTTTCGACCGGAGCGGGGGCGATGGGGAGCGACAGCGGGGAAAGGGCAGCGGACGAACGCTCGCACTTTGCTGCCTCGTCCTCGGCGGACCTTCCCGGCGATACCGCCTATCGACCCGACCGGCCGCAGCGATGGCCGACGCAGCCCGCCGACGCCGCCGTCCGGACGGTGGCGAAGCCGTCGCGAAAGAACCGTCCGCCGTTTCGCTTAGCAACCGCCGTCGCAGGGATCGCCTTGGCGATCACGCGGGATTCGGCAACCGAATGGGAACGGGGAACGGCCTTTCTCTTCATTCCCGTCTTCCTGGCCATCGGCGTTATCCTCTATTTTTCGCTCGATTTCGAGCCGTCGGCCGTGCCGCTTTTCACCTCGGGCATTGCGCTTGTCGTGCTGTTCGCTCTGGCGCGCGGCAGGTTCCGCCTGCGGATGAGCTTTGTCGCGCTCTTTCTTGTCATCGCCGGCTTCGGCTTCGCCAAGCTTGAGACGTGGCGGCTGTCCACGAAGATGATGGGATCGGAAATCAACTCCCATATTACCGGACGCGTCGTCGAGATCGAAAAGCTTGCCAGCGGCCGGACCCGACTCACGGTCGATATCGTAGACACGTCCGGACCTCATCTGCGCTATGCGCCGGAGCGCGTCCGCGTCTCGGCCCGCAAGGTACCGGCCGGTGTCGTGGTCGGCGGCGGGGTGACGGGTTATGTGAGGCTGCTGCCGCCGACGGGACCGGTGCGGCCGTCCGGTTATGACTTTTCCTTCCAAAGCTATTTCATGGGAATAGGGGCGAGCGGCTTTTTCCTCTCGACACCCGAACCGGCCGCGATCGGGCCACCATCGCTTTGGGGCAGGGCGGAACAGGGGCTCGAATCCGTTCGGGCAGCGCTTTCGGACCATATCCGCGCCAGGATCGGCGGTGCCGATGGCGAGATCGCGGTCGCCCTCATCACCGGCATGCAGGCGGGCATACCGGAAAACATCAACGAGAGCCTGCGCATCACCGGCGTCGCCCATGTGCTTTCCATCTCCGGGCTGCATATGGCGCTGGTCGCGGGCATCGTCATGACGTTCATCCGCCTCCTGCTCGCCGCCTTCCCGGAATTCTCCTCCCGCCATGCCGCGAAGAAATATGCCGCGGCTACGGCTCTTGCCGCCATCACCTTCTATCTCCTGATTTCGGGCAACGGCGTCGCGACCCAGCGCAGCTTCTTCATGCTCGCCGTTATGCTGCTGGCGGTCCTTTTGGACCGCACCGCCATATCGATGCGCAATTTCGCCATCGCCGCGATCCTGGTCATAGCGATGACACCGCACGAGGTGACGGGGCCGAGTTTCCAGATGTCCTTCGCCGCGACGGCCGCGCTGATCGCCGCCTATGCTGCCTGGAGCGAGGCGAAACAGCGGCGGCATGCCGGCCGCAAAACAACGCCCGCGAACCGTTCGTGGTTCGCGGGCGGCACGGCCTACGTCGTCGGGCATGTCGGTGACGTGGCGATGACGTCGCTGGTCGCCGGAAGTGCGACAGCACTTTTCGCCGCCTGGCATTTCCAGCGCGTCTCGTCACTCGGCGTCGTGGGCAACCTCGCGACGATGCCCGTCATCTCCTTCGTCGTCATGCCGGCGATGGTACTTGCGCTGGTCACCATGCCATTCGGCCTCGACGGCCCCTTCTTCGGTCTCATGGGCTGGGGGATCGAGGTCTTCACC
>SCRB01000357.1 GCA_004299545.1 Rhizobiaceae bacterium | reverse complement strand
TAAGGCCGAAGCCGGGGCTCATGGTGCTTTTTCCGTCATGGCTGTTTCATCAGGTGCGGCCCTATCGCGGTACGCACGAAAGGATTTCCGTCGCCTTTAATCTGGGCGTCTGAGATTCTCCTCCGATTGACGGCCGTATCCTTGCCACGGGCGATCCAGCCGCGTGTCATCCCCTGCGCATCGGGGGTGCAAACCCGCGTCTGTTACCGTGCGCCGAAACGCGCCGCTGGCGAGACGAGTTTTTTCGTATCGAGTTTTACTTTCATCGCTTGCGTATCGTATTTTTTCGATTTAGCCTGATTTGGTGAATAAAAGAAAGCAATGCGAAAGCATTCGAGCATTGCGTTTCTGATGGCGAGGATTATCGCCGATGGAAGACGGCGCGCTGGGGCGTTTCGTGCCGCCGTCTTGTGGCCGGTGCTTAGGGGTTGGGGCTCGGGAGGAGGGATTTCGCTTGGAACTCAGGTTGGAGGACGTCAGCTACCAGGTCGGCGAGGACGTGCATATCGCTGATGCGTCCGCACAACTCGATGCGGGAAGCATGAACGTTCTTCTCGGCCCGACACTCGCCGGCAAGACGACGCTGCTGCGTCTGATGGCGGGGCTCGACAAGCCGACCTCAGGCCGCATCCTGCTGGACGGGCAGGACGTCACCGGCGTGCCGGTCCGCAAACGTTCTGTCGCGATGGTCTATCAGCAATTCGTCAATTACCCGACGCTTTCGGTTTATGAGAACATCGCGTCGCCACTGCGCGTCGCCGGGGTCGCCCGCGATGAAGCCGAACGGCGCGTGCAGGAAGCCGCACGTCTGCTCGGACTGACGCCGATGCTGCGGCGTACGCCGCTGGAATTGTCGGGCGGCCAGCAACAGCGCGTGGCGATCGCGCGCGCCCTCGTCAAGCAGGCTGATCTTGTCCTGCTGGACGAGCCTCTCGCCAATCTCGACTACAAGCTGCGCGAGGAATTGCGCGCGGAACTGCCGCGCCTGTTTTCGGCGACGGGCTCGATTCTCGTTTACGCAACCACCGAACCCTCCGAGGCCCTTCTCCTGGGCGGCCGGACCCTGACGCTGTGGGAAGGGCGGATCAGCCAGATCGGACCGACCGCTGACGTCTATCGCCGGCCGGTTTCGCTGGCGGCGGCGCGGGTTTTCTCTGATCCTCCGCTCAATGAGCTTTCCGTTTCGAAGGTAGGCACGGTCCTGCACGCGTTCGACCGGACGATGCCTCTTCCCGCACCTCTTGCAGGTCTGGCGGACGGCACATATCGCGTCGGATTCCGCGCCGAGGACCTGCGTATCGGCGACGCGCCTTCGGACAGGCTGATCGGTTTTGCGGGCAAGGTGACGGTCACGGAACTCACCGGCTCGGAGAGCTTCGTCCATATCGATGTCGGGCCGGAAAACTGGGTCAGCGTGCTGCGTGGCGTTCACGATCTCGAACCGGGTGCGCCGGTGGAAGTCGCGATCGATCCGGCGCGCATTTTCGTTTTCGACGGGACGGAGAAACTTGCCGCCGGCCCTTCGCTGAAGAAGGCGGCCTAGAGATGCCGGGGGGCCGCATAACGCTTGACGGTATCGGGCATTCCTATGCTGGGCCGGGTGCTTCGGAAAAGGATTACGCGCTGCACCCGATGCACCATGTCTGGGAGCAGGGGGTTTCCTACGCCCTGCTCGGGCCGTCCGGCTGCGGCAAGACCACGCTTCTCAACATCATCTCCGGACTGGTGACGCCATCGGAAGGCCGGCTTTTCTTCGGCGATCGGGACGTGACCTATCTGCCGACGGAAAAACGCAACATCGCGCAGGTTTTCCAGTTTCCGGTCATCTACGACACGATGACGGTCGCCCAGAACCTCGCCTTTCCGCTGAAGAATCGCGGCATGCCCGCCGACAGGATCAAAATCCGCGTCGGCGAGGTTGCCGAACTTCTCGGGCTGACCGGCGATCTCGCGCGCCGGGCGCGCGGTCTCACCGCCGACGCCAAGCAGAAGATATCGCTCGGGCGCGGGCTGGTCCGCGAAGATGTCTCAGCCGTCCTTTTCGACGAACCGCTGACGGTCATCGACCCGGGCCTCAAGTGGGAACTGCGCTCGAAGCTCAGACAGGTGCACCGCGCGCTCGATCTCCTGATGATCTATGTGACCCACGACCAGGTGGAGGCGCTCACTTTCGCGGACCGCGTCGTGGTCATGAAAGACGGCCGCGTCCTCCAGATTGGAACGCCGGTCGAATTGTTCGAGCGGCCGGAGCACACCTTCGTGGGCTATTTCATCGGCTCGCCCGGCATGAACCTTCTTGCCGCCGAGGTGAAGGGCGATCACGCGCGGATCGGCGGCCAGGAAATAAAGCTTGCGGCGGACTACGCTTCGCTGCCTTCCAACGTGCCGATCCAGATCGGCATCCGCCCCGATCATGCGATGCTGGCCCCTGACGGGAAGGGGGTCCGCGTCCGGGTCGAGCGGATCGACGATCTTGGCCGCACCCGCCTTGCGCGCGTGACGGTGGACGGCCAGAATCTCATCGCGACGGTTCCGCCCGATCTCGCCGTTCCCTCCGGCGAAGCGGGCGTCATCCTCGATCCCCGGCGTATCCATGTCTATGCGAACGATCGCCGGGTGGAAGGGGCCGTCAGATGAACAACAAGGTCCTCAACAACCGCGCCTGGTTCTTCGTCCTGCCGGTCCTTCTGATCGTGCTCTTTTCCGCGCTCCTGCCGCTGATGACGGTCATCAACTATTCGGTTCAGGATACGATCGGGCCGAATGCGTTCTTCTGGAATGGCGCAGGATGGTTTCGCGATGTCCTCGATCCGACGACGCCCATCGGAGCGAACTTCGCCGGCGCGCTGAAGCGCAATCTCGTGTTCTCCGCCATCATCCTCGTCATCGAGGTTCCGCTTGGCATCGCCATCTCGCTGTGCATGCCGCGCAAGGGCTGGAAGGTGGGGCCGACACTCGTCGTGGTGGCCCTGCCTCTCCTCATCCCGTATAACGTGGTGGGAACGATCTGGCAGGTTTTCGCCCGCAACGACATCGGCCTTTTCGGCTATGCGATCAACGCGCTCGGCATCGACTACAATTATTCTCTCGGCCCGACATCCGCCTGGATCACCGTCATCATCATGGATGTCTGGCACTGGACCTCGCTGGTCGTGCTTCTGTGCTTTGCCGGGCTCAAGGCCATTCCCGATGCTTTCTATCAAGCCGCGCGTATCGATGGCGCATCGCGCTGGTCAATCTTCGTCAACATCGAACTGCCGAAGCTGAGGCGCGTTCTCGTCATCGCCATCCTGTTGCGCTTCATGGCGAGTTTCATGATCTACACGGAGCCTTTCGTCCTGACGGGCGGTGGCCCTGGCAATGCGACGACGTTTATTTCCATCGACCTCGTAAACATGGCGCTTGGGCAGCTTCTGCTCGGCCAATCCGCGGCACTGTCCCTCATCTATGAGCTCATCATTCTCGCGATCTGCTGGATTTTCTACACGGCGGTGACGCATTTCGAGCAACGCGAATGGACAAGAGAATGACCGAACAGCGCCTGTCCGCCGCCAGTACCGTCGCGCTGCCGCGCAATGCCGTCTCGGCCGGCACCACGGACCGTCCCTTTGCCGTCAATTGGCGCGCGTTCGGGCTCAGCCTCTATCTGCTCGCGCTCGTGCTGCCGATCTATTGGCTCGTCAATATGAGCTTCAAGTCGAATGAGGAAATCAATTCGACGATGACGCTTTTCCCGCACCATCCGATCCTGACGAACTACATCCACATCTTCACCGATCCGGCCTGGTATATGGGCTATGTCCACTCGATCACCTATGTCGTCATCAACGTGGTGATCTCGGTCGTTGTCGCGCTGCCGGCGGCATATGCGTTCAGCCGCTACCGGTTTCTCGGCGACAAGCATCTCTTCTTCTGGCTTCTGACCAACCTGATGGCGCCGCCGGCCGTCTATGCGCTGCCCTTCTTCAACCTTTATACCGCGGTCGGCCTGTTCGATACGCCCTGGGCCGTGGCGCTGGCGCACTGTCTCTTCAACGTTCCGCTCGCTGTCTGGATCCTGGAGGGGTTCATCTCCGGCGTGCCGCGCGAGATCGACGAGACGGCGCAGATCGACGGTTATTCCTTCCCGCATTTCTTCATCAAGATATTCCTGCCGCTTATCGCCAACGGCGTCGGCGTCGCCGCGTTCTTCTGCTTCATGTTCTCCTGGGTTGAAATGCTGCTCGCCAGCACGCTGACCAGCGTGAACGCCAAGCCGATCGCGGCCGTCATGACGCGCACCGTGTCGGCCGCCGGAATGGATTGGGGAATGCTGGCCGCCGCCGGTGTCCTGACCATGATCCCGGGCGCGATCGTCATCTGGTTTGTCCGCAACCACATCGCCAAGGGCTTCGCCCTCGGGCGGGTGTGAGGGGGAGCGGCTATGCTGAACTGGTTCGCATGGATGGCCTGGACGTGGCAGACGGCGGTTTTCTTCGTCGTCATCGGCGCGTTGCTCGTCCTGATGACCGTCCTGGCCGTCGTGCGGCCGG
>SCRB01000356.1 GCA_004299545.1 Rhizobiaceae bacterium | reverse complement strand
TGCCATGACAGGGTGGAGCCGAGATAGGGTCGCGTCCACATCCTGAGGAAACGGCGGAAGACGGCCTCGGGCGAAGGGAACATCAGCTTTGATACCGGCCCCCCTGCCCTGGTCACCCATGCCCATAGCAACACCCATCCGACGCAAGCGGCGAGGCTGATCAAAAAAGCGCGCGACGCGTTGAACCGGCGCATCGACGATTATCCTCCCTGCAGGCCGCCGGCTTGATCACGACCTCGGCATCCACGGTAAATGTTAAACGATTAACCGTCAAGACAACCTCAAAAGTCAAGGCGTAATTTTCCTTCCTTCGTTGCCTAATCGAATAATATGGGAGAAAATGGTTTTATAACAGATGGATGATCAGGAAACCTTATTTACCGCTAGTGAAGTATCTTCATGGCTATTGCCATTTCTGGAGGAAAAAGTTAATCGTTTATCCGCCCATGAAAAAAGCCGCCTTACCGGATAGGCTGAAAAAGCGCCCCTCGATCAAGGACGTAGCGGCTCTTGCAAGTGTCTCTACGGCAACGGTCTCGCACGTCTTCTCGGGCAAGAAGCAGGTGAATGAAACACTTGCGCTGAGGGTGCGCGACGCTGCCGCCGAGCTGGGCTATGCGGTCGATCCCGTCGCGTCGCGGCTGCGCTCGGGCCGCGCGCGTGTCGTGGCCGTCATCGTTCCCGATCTCGAAGACCTGTTCATCAACCGCTTCGTGTCGCTGATCGAATCCCGTGCTCAGCAAGCCGGATTCGACGTCGTTCTGGCTTGCTCGCGCAACGATCCGGAAATCGAGCGGTCGCGGCTGCGCGCCTTGATTGCCTGGCGGCCGGCCGGCATTGTCGCGATACCATGCGGCGATAGCATCCCCGAGGAACTGCTTGAAGAATATGGCAGCACGCCCATCGTCGGCGCCGACCGTATCGAGCCGGGAAGCGCGCCGTTCGACACTGTGACGGTTGACAACCGTAGCGCCGGGCGGAAAATCGCGGACTTCCTTCTGATGCAAGATGTCCGCTCCGTTCTGCTCGTGACAGCCACGTTGAGAATTTTCAACATTCGCGAGCGCGTTCGTGGCGCGACGGACCGCCTTTCCGAAAGTGAGGGTGTCCAGGTCGAGACGATAGAGATTGGAATAGACCCTGCCGGGGGAGCCGGTAAATTGACGGCATGGTTGAACGGCAATCCGAAACCGGATGCCGTGGTCGGCCTGACGAACCTGACCACGCTCGCCACGCTTGCCGCATTCGCCGAGGTCGGGCTGGAGGCGCCGAAGGACATCGCCCTTGTGGGGTTTCACGATTCGCTGTGGATGACTGCGCGGAAGAACCCGGTGACAACCGTCGTCCCGCCGGTCGACGACGTGGCGCGTCTGGCGTGGGAACGGCTCGAGCGGAGGATGACCGGCGACACGTCACCGGCTCATAGCATCATTCTCTCCGCCGAGCTGATACAGAGAGCCTCGACACGATAGCGACGGCAATCCCGGCGACGGCGAATGGCCGGTGATGGAGATCGGTCGCCGGTCGCGCCTCCGATATGTGTGACGCGCCACGCCTTGGGACGTCACGTGGCGGGCATCGTCAAATTGAGGGCGAGACGCCCTCCTTCCGCAAAGATCGTCTGGCCGGTAATGTAAGACGATGCATCGGTAGCCAGGAAAACAGCGATCGAGGCGATTTCGTGCGGCTCCCCCAACCTTCCCGAAGGGGTCCGGGAAATCACGCTTGCCCGCGAGGCTTCGCTGCTCGGCGTGTCGTGCTTTGCCATCTCGGTCGCTATCGTTCCCGGTCCGATCGCGTTTACCCGGATGCCGTATGGCGCGAGGCTGAGGGCCGCCGCCCGAGTCAGTTGGGAAACGCCACCTTTGGCGGCGCAATATGCCGCGTTGTTCAGCGATGCGACGGTGGCGTTGATCGACGACATGTTGATGATCGTGCCGCGCGTTTCTCTTGCGACCATCAAACGCGCGGCAGCCTGGCTGCAAAGAAAGACCGATTTCAGGCAGACCCGCAGGACTTCGTCGTAATCATCCTCGCTGAGTTCCAGAAATGACGCCGCGCGCAACAATCCGGCGTTGTTGAGCAGGGCATCGAGCCCCGGGTGGTCCTCGGCAACCCAGGTGAAAAGGCTTTCCACCTCCTGACGGTTCCCGACATCGCAGCGGCGGAAAAAAACCTTGCCCGCGTGGGGAGACCAGTTGATCCAGCCAGGTTCATTTATATCGGCGACAATTACGTTTGCACCCTCCGCCGCGAACCTCTCGGCACAGGCGCGGCCTATTCCTTGGGCTGCTCCAGTGACAAGCACTATACGGTCTTCCATCAACATCCAATTGGCCTCTATCCGAACGTCGGCTGGTGTTCCCCGTCAGCACCTATGGCCCAGATTTGAGGTTGTGATTTAAGGAGGATTTGGGTCTCGTCGTAGTGACGAAGGAACGAAGATGAGACCCAAATCCTCCAATGCAA
>SCRB01000355.1 GCA_004299545.1 Rhizobiaceae bacterium | reverse complement strand
GTAGTCCTTGTTGCAGTAGCGTACGATATTCTGCCCGCCCCATTGCGTCGCGGGCCGGGGCGCCTTGTCGCACGTATATTGCGCCACATAGGGAGCGGGATCGGTGCCGTTGAAGTTGTTGGCGTACATCTCGACATCGGCGTAAAATTTCTGGAATGTGTCGGGAGAACCCGGATCGCCGCCGAAGAAGACCGAGGCGTTGATGTTCTTCAGTTCCGTATCGACGCCGATTTCATGCCACCATTGCTTGATGATCGCCTGGAATTGCTGGCGCACCGCGTTGGTGGATGACTGGAAGACCAGTTTCAGCTTCTTGCCGTCCTTTTCCCGGATGCCGTCCGGGCCGGGCTTCCAGCCGGCTTCGTCGAGCAGTTTTTTTGCGCCCTCTATATCCTGCTTCAGGCAGCTGGTGGTGCCCGCGGCGAAGTTTTCCGGCGCCGGAATCCAGTCGCAGGTCGGCCGGCCCATGAAGCCGTAGCCGATCTTGTTCAGCGTGGCGCGGTCGATCGCCATCGACAGTGCCTTGCGGACCCTGACGTCGCTCAGATAGGGGTTCGGCGCCTTGGCAGTCGACCGCGTATCCGCCGGCAAATTCGGCGACGCGTCGGTGAGATTCATCATCAGGCGTTCGACGAGCGTGCCGAAGCCGACCAGAACCTTGCCCTTGCCCTCTTTCTCCATGCCCTTGAGCACGGTCGGCGCCAGTTGAAGGTTCCAGGCATAATCGTACTCGCCCGTCTGCAGCACCGCGCGCGCCGCGGCGAGAGCGCTGCCGCCGCCCTTGAAATTGACCGTAGCGAAGCGCGGCTTGTCGGGATCGCGGTAATTGGGATTCGCCTTCATCTCGATGACGTCGTTGGGCTTGAACTGCGTCACGACGAACGGTCCGGTTCCGATCGGATTGAAATTGGCCGTGGTGCAGGTCGGCGCCTTGGCGCCGAGGCAGTCCGCGAACTGTTTCTCCTGGAGGATCGGCGACTGGGCGCTGACAAAGGGGCCGTAGGGCACCGGCATCTGCTCCTTGAAGGTGATCTTGACGGTCAGGTCGTCAAGCGCCTCGACCTTGTCGATCCCTTCGAAATGGCTGAGCTGTGCGCAGCCGCCATGCGGGTCCATGCAGTATTTCGCGGTAAACACCACGTCTTTCGCCGTGACGGGTGTGCCGTCCGACCACTTCAGGCCCGGCTTCAGCTTCCAGGTGATGGATTTCAGATCCTTGGAAACGCCGCCGTTCTCGACCGTCGGGATATCCTGGGCGAGGCGCGGGAAAAGCTTGCCCTTCTCGTCGAAGCCAGCCAGCGGCTCGATGACGAGAGACGAGGCTTCAATGTCCTTTATGCCCCCCGACAGATAGGGATTCAGAATGGAAGGAGCCTGCCAGTAGAGAATGTTGACGTTACCGTCTGTCCCGCGCGCGGCCAGCGCCGGCGAGGCTATCAGCAATGTCGTGGCTACCCCCAGTATCAGCTTTTTTGCCGATATCAGTCGTTTTGCCGTTGTTCGTTGTAATTGAGGCATGCGTCTACTCCCTTTATCATGATTGTCCCGGTGATCCGGTGTTTTCATTCTTGTGCGCCCGTAGCGCCGTCGTGCCGGCGGCATGGCAGAAGGACGGCTTCAACGCTGTCCCGCGGACGTTTTGCCAACTCCTTTCTACTCGGCGCGGTGACAGGCGACCCAGCGGCCGTCCGGCATCTTGCGCCATGCGGGTTGTTCGCTCGCGCACCGATCGAAGGCAATCGGACAGCGGGTGCGGAAGCGGCAACCGGACGGCGGATTTGACGGGCTCGGCACGTCGCCCTTCAGGATGACGCGCTGGCGGGCGCGCTCGACCTTCGGTTCCGGCACCGGGGCGGCCGAGAGCAGCGCCTTCGTGTAGGGGTGCATGGGGGATTTGTAGATGAGGTCGCGCGACGCAAGCTCCACGACCTTGCCCAGATACATGACCGCCACCTCGTCGCACAAATGGCGAACCATCGAGAGATCGTGGCTTATGAAAAGATAGGTCAGCGAAAACCGGTCCTGCAGATCCTGCAGGAGGTTGACCACTTGCGCCTGGATGGAAACGTCAAGCGCGGCGATCGGCTCGTCGCACACGATGAAGTCGGGGTTAAGCGCGAGCGCCCGGGCGATGCCGATGCGCTGGCGCTGGCCGCCGGAAAATTCGTGTGGGTAACGGTTGGCGAGGTCCGGATTGAGCCCGACCGACTCGAGCAATTCACGGATCCGCTCAGTCCTTTCCTTGCCCCTGAGGGCGGTATGCTCGTCCAGCGGTTCGGCGATGATGGAGCCGACGGTCATGCGCGGGTTGAGACAGGCTTGCGGGTCCTGAAAGATCATCTGCATGCGCGGCCGCACCAGGCGCAGCTTGTCGCCGCCGAGATGCGTGATGTCCCTGCCTTCGAAAACGATACGGCCGGCCGTCGGCTCGTAAAGGCGCAGGATGGCGCGCCCGGTCGTCGACTTGCCGCAACCGCTCTCGCCCACCAGCCCGAGCGTCCGGCCACGCCTGACCTCGAGGTCGACACCGTCGAGCGCGCGGACGGCACCGACCTGACGCCGGAAG
>SCRB01000354.1 GCA_004299545.1 Rhizobiaceae bacterium | reverse complement strand
TTCACGCTTTACGGCTTTTCGGAATCCGGAAATTCCTACAAGCCCGCATTGATGCTCGAGCTTTGCAAGGCCGATTGGGAGATCAGGCGGGTTGCCTATTTCGCCGGTGAAACGCGCCAGCCCGAATACCGTGAAATCAACGTGATGGGGGAAGCGCCGGTACTGGTGCACCATATGGAAGACAAGGAAGAGACCTTGTCCCAGTCGGGGGTGATCCTTCTCTACCTTGCCCGTCACTTCAGGAAATTCGCTCCGAAGACCGAAGCGGAGGAATATGAGGTGCTGCGCTGGATCCTTTTCGACAATCACAAACTGACGAGCTACACGGCGACGCTGCGCTTCCTGCGCACCCTGGCCGGCAAGCCCGACGATCCGACGGTGCCGTTCCTCGAGGCGCGCGCGCTTGGCGCCTTCAAGGTGCTCGACACGCATCTCGCCGGACGCGACTGGGTCGCCGCACCCCGGCCGACGATCGCCGATCTGTCGCTCTGCGGCTATCTCTTCTGGCCCGACGAGATCGGCGTCCATTGGAACGATTACCCCAATATCCGCGACTGGCTCGATCGCATTACGCTTCTGCCGGGCTGGAAGATGCCGGAGGCGCTGATGCCGTCGGGGAGAAATCCGGACACGGCGGTTGCCTGAGGGCGACCCCTATCCTGAAGGAGCATGAAAATGGCCGATGCCTATGTCTATGACGCAGTGAGGACCCCGCGCGGGCGCGGCAAGAAGGACGGATCGCTGCACGAGGTCCCTGCTGTCCGACTCGCCGCGCGGACGCTGGAAGCCATCCGTGATCGCAACGGCCTCGATACGGCGGAGGTGGACGATATCATCTTCGGCTGTGTCGATCCGGTCGGCGAGGCCGGTTCCGTCATCCCGCGCGCGGCGGCCTTCGAGGCGGGCTACGACAACAAGGCACCGGGCATGCAGATTTCCCGCTTCTGCGCCTCCGGTCTCGACGCGATCAATCTCGGTGCCGCCAAGATCGCCGGCGGCCTCGACGACATCGTCATCGCCGGCGGCGTCGAATCGATGTCGAGGGTCGGCATGGGCATGTCCGGCGGGGCGTGGTTCATGGACCCGTCGGTCGGCCTGCCTGCTTATTTCGTGCCGCAGGGCGTATCGGCCGACCTGATCGCCACCAAATACGGCTTCTCCCGTGATGACGTCGACGCCTATGCGGTGGAGAGCCAGAAGCGGGCGGCAAAAGCCTGGGAGAAGGGTCGATTCAAGGACAGCGTCATCCCGGTCAAGGACCAGAACGGGCTGACCATCCTCGATCGTGACGAGCATATGCGGCCGGGAACGGACATGCAGGCGCTGGCCGCGCTTAACCCGTCTTTTACCATGGTCGGCGAGATGGGCGGCTTCGACGCCGTCGCCCTCCAGCGCCACCCCGAGATCGAAAGCATCAACCATGTCCATCACGCCGGCAATTCGTCCGGTATCGTCGATGGCGCGGCCGCCGTGTTGCTCGGCTCCAGGAAGGGTGGAAAGGCGATGGGCCTGAAACCCCGCGCGAAAATCCGCGCTTTCACCAATATCGGCTCGGAACCGGCCATCATGCTGACCGGGCCGGTGGACGTGACGGAGAAGCTTCTGAAAAAGGCGAAGATGAAGCTCTCCGACATCGACCTTTTCGAACTGAACGAGGCGTTTGCCTCCGTGGTGCTGCGCTACATTCAGGCTTTCGACATCGATCGCGAGAGGATCAACGTCAATGGCGGTGCCATCGCCATGGGCCATCCGCTCGGCGCCACGGGTGCGATGATCTTCGGCACGGTGTTGGACGAGCTGGAACGCCGGGATCTGGGCACCGCCCTCGTTACGCTCTGCATCGGCGCGGGCATGGGCACCGCGACGATCATGGAGCGGGTGTAGCTCCCCTTTCTTCTCCCCGTTTACGGGGAGAAGGTGGCCCGAAGGGCCGGATGAGGGGCTGAGCCGGACTTCCAAGCTTTCGCTGCCTCTCATCTGCCTGCCGGCATAGCAGCTCCGCCGCAGCACCCATTCGCCGAGGCAACAGATTTGAAGGAGGAATCTCTCCAATGACCGATTACACGAACTTCACCCTCTCCACCGACGCCGACGGCATCGCGCTCGTCGTCTGGGATATGCCCGACCGTTCGATGAACGTCTTCACCGAGGCGGTGATCGGGGAACTGGAGACGATCGTAGAGGCCGTCACGGCGGATGAAGCGGTCAAGGGCGTCGTCGTCACCTCCGGCAAGGAAAGCTATTCCGGCGGCGCCGACCTCAACATGCTGAAACACATGCTCGCCCTCTTCGAGGCGGAGAAGGCGAAGGACGAGGAAAAGGCGATCCGGCGCCTCTTCGACAATGCCGGGCGCATGAGCAGGCTTTTCCGGCGCATCGAGACGAGTGGCAAGCCATGGGTTTCAGCCATCAACGGCACCTGCATGGGTGGCGCCTTCGAGCTGTCGCTTGCCTGCCATGGCCGCATCGCCGCGGATTCCGAAAAGGTGAAGATGGCGCTGCCCGAGGTGAAGGTCGGCATCTTTCCGGGCGCCGGCGGCACGCAGCGTGTGCCGCGCCTCGCCGATACGCAGGCGGCTCTTGAAATGCTCACCTCCGGTCGCAGCCTGACGCCGCAGAAGGCCAGGCAGATGGGGCTGATCCACGACGTCGTTGCGCCCGAAAAGCTGGTGGATGCGGC
>SCRB01000353.1 GCA_004299545.1 Rhizobiaceae bacterium | reverse complement strand
TTCGGCCGCCCCATCCTGAGCGGTCATCATTTCGAGCGGGTCCTGCAATGCAGCGCTGCGGTTGCGGTGCAGAAGGATCCCTTGCTCCTCGCTATCGCCCAACACTATCTGGGTGGGCAGGCGAAGCCGATCACGATTCGCACCTGGTGGAGTTTTCCGACAAGGAATGTGTTCAACAAGGATCTCAGCCGCGCATCGTTCAAATATCATTTCGATCTCGACGATTGGCGGATGCTGAAATTCTTCTTCTATTTGTCGGATGTGGACGCCGATACAGGCCCGCATGTCTATATAAGAGGAAGCCACAGTCGCCGGAGACTAAAGCACCAGTTCACCCTGCTCGTCGGCCATCCGGCGGAAGAGGTTCTGCATTTCTACGGCGAGCAAAACGTTCTTACCCTGACCGGCAAGGCAGGCATGGGATTCGTCGAGGACCCGTTCGGCTTCCACAGGGGAACGCCGGCGAAGAAGCATCCTCGCCTGATGATGGAAGTCGGATTTGGCGTTTCGAAACCGTCACGGAGACGCTATCACGGCGAGCCTGTCATTCGCTGATTCAGAAAGCCGGACCTTCACGCGCAGACGCGATTGCGGCCAAGCTTCTTCGCCTCGTAGAGCATCTTGTCGGCCCGCCGATAGAACTCCTCGGCTGTCTCCCTTCCGTCCCATACGGCAATGCCGGCGCTGGCCGTCACCTTGAGGCGGACATTCCCGGCGACGATGGCGAGCACCGAGATCGACTTGCGGATGCGTTCGGCGAATTTCAGGAGAAGGTCCTCGCTCATGTTCGGCGCAACGATGGCGAACTCCTCACCGCCGAGCCGCGCCACCACATCATGATAGCGCGTCATGTCCCTGAGGCAGGACGCGACCTCGCGCAGGACCCTGTCACCGATGTCATGGCCGTGATTGTCGTTCACCAGCTTGAAGTGATCGAGATCGAGGATGATCAGTCCGATCGGCTTGGAGATACGACGGAACTCCGCCAGGTATTCCCTTAATGCTTCATCGAAATAACGCCGGTTCTGCATGCCGGTCAGCCCGTCCGTCAGCGCAGCGTGCTCCAGCGTCTCGGAACGGGCGCTGAGCGTTTCGGTCATGGCCCTCAGCTTGAATTCTTCGCGCACCTGGGTGCGGATCAACGGATAGATGAAAAAGATGCCGAAGAAGAGGGCGATCGACAGGAGCACGCCGGCGGCGAAGAGAAGGAAGCCCAGATAATCGGCTTTCGTCATTCTTTCCGTCAGCGTGGAGGCCCCTGCGAGCGCATGCAGCACGCTGTAGGAATGAAAGATCAGCAGGCCCGCCACGAACACAAGAGCGACGAACAAAAAGAATGCGGTTTCGGACTTGTGGAATCGCATGTCGCCCCGGGAAAATAACGCTGCTCCTATCGCACGCCTTACCCTTACGGCAGGTTAATTGCGGCAATCAATGGCTGTCTTCTGCGTCATATGCAACTCTCGCCGCAGGCGGCCGAAGAGCCATGCCGGATCAAAGAGTCGCGGTCGCGTCGGCAGGCGATGCGGCCCGCTCCCAATCCGTTCCCAATTGATGACGGAACCACGTCGTCTGCCGCTTGGCATATTGCCGGCTGGCCGCCTTCGCCTGCTCGACCGCCTGTTCCAGCGTCATCCGGCCGGCCATGAACGCCAGAAGCTCGCGAACGCCGATCGCCTTCATGGCGGGCCGGGCCGGATCCGGAGCGAGCGCCATCAATGCCGCGACCTCTTGCAGCGCTCCATCCGCCACCATCCCATCGAAACGCCGATCGACGCGTTTGCGCAGCAATCCGCGTTCCAGCTCGATCACGATCTTGTGAGCCGACTCCTGATCGACCAACGGTTCACCCGGCGTCCCTCGCCATGAAAGGATGGATCGGCCCGACGCCTCGATGATTTCGAGCGCGCGGACGATGCGCTGGCCGTCCGCCGGGCGGATCATCTCTGCCGCTTTCGCGTCCCGCTCCCGCAGGACGCGGTGGAGCGTTTCAGCCCCCTCCCGCGATAGCCGCTCGCGCCAGCGCTCCCTGATCTCCGAAGGAATGGCGGGCATGGCCGACAGGCCGCCAAGGAGAGCGCGGAAATAAAGACCGGTTCCCCCGACGAAGACGATGGTCCTGCCTGCGAAAGCCCCTTCCTTCCACAGTCGTTCCACATCGCGCAGCCATTCCCCCGTCGAATAGGGTTCGCGCGGATCGACATGGCCGTAGAGAAAGTGCGGCGCCTTGGCGAGGTCTTCCGCCGACGGGCGTGCGGTCAGCACGCGCAGGACCGAATAGACCTGCATGGAATCGGCATTGACGATCACGCCTCCTTCACGCCGCGCCCAATCGAGCGCCAGCGCCGACTTGCCGCTCGCGGTCGGTCCCGCTATCAGGATCGCGTTTTCGATCAACGCCATTCTCGGCCGGTTGTTTCCATGTCTCTTATCGCAACCCTCATTGCCCGTCCGGGCCACCTTTCGCCGTCGCGCGTCACTATGGCGGCGCGCGTCGTGAAGACAAGGGCCGAGGATTGGCTGGCAGAGGAAACGGCTTGCGACCTCCCCCTTCCTGACGATGCCGATTCGCGTGAAACGGAAATCGAACTGCGTCGCCTGTTCGCTTCCGACCCCATCGATATCGTCGTGCAGGAAAGTGCCAACCGCCGCAAGAAGCTCCTGATCGCCGACATGGATTCCACCATGATCGGCCAGGAATGTATCGACGAGCTGGCCGATGCGATCGGCATCAAGCCGGAAGTGGCTGCGATCACCGCACGCGCCATGAATGGCGAGATTGCCTTCGAACCGGCGCTGCGCGAGCGTGTACGCCTCTTGAAGGGGCTTCCCGTCTCGATGATCGACAAGGTGATCCGGGAGCGGATCACACTTGCGTCCGGAAGCCGTGAACTGATCGCTACAATGAAGAAAAACGGTGCGAGGACGGCGCTGGTATCGGGCGGCTTTACAGCCTTCACGACGCGCATCGCGGCCATGCTCGGCTTCGACGAAAACAGCGCCAATCGGCTGATCGAAGAGGATGGGTGCCTCACCGGCACCGTGGCTGAACCAATCCTCGGGCGTCGGGCCAAGGCCGACGCGCTTACCTCGATCACCAGGAGCCTCGGGCTTTCGAGCGCCGACGCGATCGCGGTCGGCGACGGCGCCAACGACCTCGATATGATCAAGCTGGCGGGAACCGGCGTCG
>SCRB01000352.1 GCA_004299545.1 Rhizobiaceae bacterium | reverse complement strand
ACGGAGATAGAACCCGCCGACATCAAGTCCTTGCTCGCCGACACTTTCATTCTGGAACAAGATTCCAGGGGCGAAGCCGTCTTCCGCCTTGCCGGCACGCGCCTTTGCGCCATCTTCGGGCGGGAATTGAAAGGCTTTTCCTTCCCTTCCCTGTGGGCGCCCAAGGACCAGCGCCTCGTGGCGAGGCTTGCCAACAGCGCCTTCCATCCCGGCAATGTCATTATCATAACGTTCGAAGGATGGAGCACACAGAGGCGCCGTTGCGACTTCGAACTCCTTCTCCTTCCGCTCGACGGGGTCAACGAACTGCCCCGCACGCTCGGCATCGCCACAGCCGCCGAAAAGCCGTTCTGGCTCGGCGCCGATCCTGTTACCGAATGCACGGTGGATACGATCCGCGTCATCGACCCCGACCGGGAACCCCTCTTCCTGAAAAACAGGCCGGCAGTCGTCGTGCCGTCGATCGTCCCAAGTGCCGATGCTATCGCGGGGGTTGGGTCCGGCCAGGGGGTGCGCCGCATCAGGCATCTGGTGGTACTCGACGGAGGCCGCGAGGAATAGTTGTAGCCGGCCCAGTGGAGCGAATTTGATATTTGAATCCCGGTCTGCATCGAGCTTTGTTTCAAATGTCAAATTCAAAGCTCCACTAGAATCATATGGTTGCCAACGGTTTCTCGTTTCAGACATTTGCTTGAGCGCATTGCACCAACCGGATGCAAATGTTGGAAACAAACCCACCAGGAACCTTTTCAGCCGCTTCCCCTCCTTCAGTGCCCGACAACGTTGCCTCATTCGTAAACGATATTGTCGGAATTGAGGGTGCCGTTACCGCTTGTTAACCGACATTCTGCTACTTTTCTGGGATAATCGTTGTATTCAGCAGGCGCAGGCCAGAGGAATCCATGTCATCAGCGGCGATCGGGGTTATGCCGTCGGGCACGGAACGCCGGAACTTCCAGCGTGTCAACGTCAGGATCTATGGCCGCTTCATGCTCGAGGACCGCAGCGAACACGCCTGCGAAGTCATCAGCATGTCGCCCGGGGACGTATCGCTCAGGACCGACAAGATCGGAGAACCGGGCGAGAAGATCATCGCGTATATCGACCATATCGGGCGCATAGAGGGTGTGCTGACGCGACGCATGGAAGACGGATTCGCGATGACCATCATCGCGTCCGACCGCAAGAAGGAAAAGCTTGCCGCCCAGCTTACCTGGCTCGCCAACAAGCATGAACTCGACCTTCCCGAGGACCGGCGGCATGAACGCGTGGCACCGCGCAATCCGCGCAGCGTGCTGCAACTGGCGGACGGCCGGCAATATCAATGCCGGATACTCGACCTCTCGCTGTCCGGCGCGGCAATAGAAATCGATGTCCGGCCCGCCATAGGAGTGCAGGTGCTCCTCGGCACGACGCGTGGCCAGGTCGTGCGCCATTTCGAAGATGGCGTCGCGATCGAATTCGCCGTCGTGCAAAAGCCCGATACGCTCGAAGCCGCCTTCGAGGACAACATCCGCTAAATCCGGCAATAATCCCCGTAAGGCATGCCGCCGCCACGCGGCCGCAGGCGCTTGCGCCTTCGTTTCTCGCGTCAGCGCCGCGCCGCAGATCCCCGGAACAAGCCGAACGATAGCGATCGGGACATCCCCCTGTCTCGTTTCCAGGACCTCAATGCCTTCCACAATCCCATACGGGTCGGGGCCATGGGGTTTCCCGATATGCTCTCCACATTTCCAAAGCCCGGTGTCGGCAGGTGCCGCATGGTTAATATAATATTTCTGTAAAATAGACAATTTTATACTTATATATTTCTCGTATCTCTCTGAGACATATCGAATTTTACTCAATATATACTTCGCGCTTTTGCGTCAAATAAATCCGCATCTGCCATTGTGTCTCTCGAACGGGGAGACACCAAATGGACACGGGACAAGTCCTCAGGGCCGTGGCGCCAGTCGTCGCGTCGCTCTTGCTCGCGGCGACGGCGCATGCCGAAAATTTTTCCATGCCAACGGGCGGCCGCACGAGCCAGCCAGTCGGCCATTACGAATTCTGCCAGCGTTTGCCGAGCGAGTGCAGGGAAATGACGCCGAAAGAGGCGCCGATCACGCTTACCCGCAAATTGTGGGCCGAACTGATCCGCGTCAACAACACCGTCAATCAGCGGGTCAAGCCGATGACCGACCAGCAGAACTACGGTGTCGAGGAATATTGGTCATATCCGGACGACGGCTATGGCGATTGCGAGGATTATGCGCTGGAAAAGCGCCGCAAATTGATTGCTGACAACATCCCGGCCGGCGACCTCCTGATGACGGTGGTGAAGCAGCCCAACGGCGACGGACACGCCGTCCTGACGGTCAGGACCAGCATGGGCGATTATATCCTCGACAATCTCGAGCCTCGCATTCTCGCCTGGACGGATACCGATTACCGCTACCTGAAACGCCAGTCCGAAACCAATTCCGGCCAGTGGGTCGCCATCAGGGACGACCGCGACATCACCGTCGTCGGCAGCTTGAAATAGCGGCCCGGAACAGCCAAACGGCGCCCCGGCTGACGGGGTGACGCGAAAAGACAGGATCACGGCGGCGGAAAACCGACCGTCGCGAGGAGGGAAAACCCGGTCGAGTCCCCACCTCCCCGTCCCCAACGACCGGGTTCAGGAGCCGGCCCTTGTCCCGGGCCGGCTCCGCCTTTTTTTGGGAGAGCCGGGACAGGTCTTCAGAGCGGTTTCAGTCCCTTGGCGAACCGCCTTGCGTTTTCGACGTAATGCTTCGCCGAGCCGCGCAAGCCTTGAATGGCGGCTTCGTCGAGCGAACGCACAACTCTTGCCGGCGAACCGACGATCAGGGAATTGTCGGGAAATTCCTTCCCCTCCGTCACCAGCGCGCCTGCGCCGACAAGGGAATTCCTTCCTATTTTCGCGCCGTTGAGCACGATGGCGCCCATGCCGACCAACGCATTGTCTGCGATCGTGCAGCCATGCAGCATAGCCCTGTGGCCGATCGTGCAGCCCTTGCCCACCGTCAGCGGGAAGCCGGGGTCGGTGTGCATGACGGTATGCTCCTGGACATTGCTGTCCGCACCGATGACAATCGGTTCGTTGTCGCCACGCAGCACGGCGCCGAACCAGATGCCGACATTCGCGCCCAGCCTCACATCGCCGATCAGAACCGCATCCGGCGCGATCCAAAGCGATGCCTCGTCTTCGAAAGCCGGACGCCTGTCATTCAGAGTATAGATCGGCATTTTCCCGGGCTGTCCCTTTTCGTCCCGCCTGTGCCCCGTTCAAGCGGGCCTGCTGCTGCGGCGTTAACGCCTTCTTTACCATAAAACCGCAAGGCTTTTCCCGACAGCGGCGCGTTAGCCTGCGGATTCATCAGAAAAAGCCCGCCTCTTGACGATGCAACAACAGACCGAAGCACTGGAAGGGCTTGAAATCAAGGGCATCGACCAAGCCCTGATGTTCCGCGTCTTCTACGGCTTTGCTGCGCTGGCGCTGTTATCGCTCGCCATCCTGATTGCCGGACATTGGCTGAGCCGCTTCCTGTCCAATGGCGACTATACGGAAGACGCCACCCTGCACGAGATCGTCATCGGCAACAACGTGCTCTCCGTGCCCTCGAATGCCATCCGCTTCAGCCATGCCCGGCGCGACGGCGAGGCGGACCGGCTCGATCTCTATCTCCATTGGCCCGACATGAAAGGCTATACGGCGGCGACGCGGGATGATTTCAACGACATCGGCGGCCGCAAGGCTATCCTCTTCCTCACCTTCGAGCCGCGGCTCATGCCGCTCGACATGAGCGGACGTTTCGATCCGATCTACCGCACCCTTATAGCGGAAGCGGGAAGACCCGGTGAAAACGGCCTCGAATTTTACGATTTCAAGCCGGATACCGGTTATGCGGGCGAGGAACTCGCGGTCGCGAAACGAGCGGGAGAGCAGCCTTTCGTGGCGCGTTGCCTGACCGGACCTTCGGCAGCGCAATCGCTCGCCCCTTGTGAGCGCGACATCGCGGTGGGCAACAGGCTGACGCTTCTCTTCCGTTTCCCGCGAAACCTGCTCGGCTCCTGGCAGCAACTGGACAAGGCGGTGGCGCAAAAGGCCAGCGCCTATCTCAAGACCGCCAGCTGACCGCTCCACCGCGAGTCGAGAGTTTCCAAAAGGATTCCGGATTTTCCGGCAAGCCGTTGAAATCACACCAAAATGCGAGGCTTTACAGATCGACGTCCAAGATCGCCATGGAGAAATTGTAGGAAAGTTCGCCGTCGTCATCATCCTTGAAGATGATGCCGAGAAACTCGTCGCCGAGATAAAGCTCGCAGGAATCATCCTTGCGCGGCCGCGCCTTCACCTGCAGCGCAGGATTGGTGAAGGTGCGCTTGAAATAGGCATCGAGCTTTCTGATTTCTTCGGGCTTCAATCTCTCTCTCCGTCAGGCGCCGCGCAGGCGATATGGTTCGCGCTTCTGCCACGCGCCAACCTGCCATGTAAAGCCTGAACGGTTTTCTTCCAGTGTGTCGTGACCGAGAGATGAGCGGACCCTGCCGTGAGCGGCGGCGGCGCCTGTCATTCCGTCGGCAGGATCTGGTCCATCGCGCGCGAAGGTTCGTCGCAGCCCGTTTCACCGACGACACGCGCCGGCACGCCGGCAACGGTCTTGTTGTGCGGCACGGGCGAAAGGACGACCGAACCCGACGCGACCTTGGCGCAATGGCCGACCTCGATATTGCCCAAAACCTTGGCGCCCGCGCCGAGCAGCACACCGTGGCGGATCTTCGGATGCCGGTCGCCGCTCGCCTTGCCGGTCCCGCCAAGCGTGACGCCGTGAAGCATCGAAACATTGTCCTCCACCACGGCCGTCTCGCCGATCACGATCCCGGTGGCATGGTCGATGAAGATGCCCTTGCCGAGACGTGACGCGGGATGGATGTCGGTCTGGAAAACGGAGGAGGATCGGCTTTGCAGATAGAGCGCGAAGTCACGCCGCCCGTTCTCCCACAACCAATGCGCCAGTCGGTGCGTCTGGATCGCATGGAAGCCTTTGAAATAGAGGACCGGCATGAGGAAGCGATCACAGGCGGGATCGCGGTCGTAATAGGCCTGGATGTCGACGCGTATGATGCTGCTCCATTCCGGCCGGCTGTTGGCCATGGCGCGGAAGGTCTGGCCGATCAGCTCGGCGTTGATATCGCCGTGGTCGAGCCGCTGCGCGATACGATGGATAACCGCTTCATCGAGCGTGGCATGGTTGAGAACGGTCGCGTAGAGGAAGGCGGCGAGCAGCGGATCGTTCCGGGCCGCTTCCGCCGCTTCCTCGCGCACGGCGTTCCAGATCGGATCGACCGCCTGGAGGTTGCCCGTGCGGACGGTGCCGAGGCTGCTCATGACGCTCTCCCTTTGCATTCGGCGGTGACTTCGCCAGCGACGGACATTCTCCCATAGATAGTCCATCGGACCGCAGCTTTGAACCGCAAATTCCTTAACCGTCGTTCAAGGAGATTTGAAATACCCGATTTCGGGCTGCAATGGAAAACAGGGCCTTGACAGTCAGTTCCGCAGCGGATGGGCACGCAGGAATTCGACCGCCCGCTTCTTGAACGTCCTGTCGCCGACCGAGAGCATATGGTCCCGGCCCTCGATCGCGAACGCTTCGCCATGCGGCAACAGCCGCGCCAGTTTCTGCGGCGATCCCGCTATATCGTCCGTCGTGCCCACGGCGACGAGTGCGGGCTGCGCTATGCGGGCGACATCGGCG
>SCRB01000351.1 GCA_004299545.1 Rhizobiaceae bacterium | reverse complement strand
CTGGTCGATGCTGGCGTCGGAAAGCTGCCTGGCGTGCCTCAGATATTCGACATAGCGCCGCTTGGTGCGCTCGTTTTCGGGATGATGTTTTCGCATGGGTATCTCGTCCTTTCTCAAGTGCTCATTCATGGAGGGTTATCCGCTATCGTTTAGGCGTGGCTGGCGCTCCACGATTGCCACGTCGAGATTTGCCCGGATCACCTCAAGCTGGCTTGCGGAGGTGTGCCGGTGCATGAGGCTGCCGCAGTCCGGGCATAGCGCGCGAAGATTGCCGGAATGCGCGTTGATCGGCACGAATTCCGCTATATTGCCGGCCGGCCGGCACGCCTCGTGGCATTTGACGCAATAGCAGGTGCCGGGCGGGCAGGAGCGTTTCGGTCCCGCCCTGTCGGCCATGTAAGTGGCGAGGTCTTCGCCAAGGATCAGGAACGGCTTGCGGTCGCGGATCGCCGGCAGGCCCTTGTCCAGCCAGCGCCGCACGGTGCCTCTGGTGGCGCCGATGGCGCGCGCCGCCTCGTCCACCGTGTAGCTGTGATGGCGCTTGATCTTGCGCCGGTCGAGCCGGTGGCCGGCCATATCAAGCCGTCCCGCGTTCGATCAGGGTGCGAATGTCCTCGACGCGCCAAGCGGTAATACGCGGGCCAAGCTTGACCGGCTTCGGGAAGCGCCCGTCCTTGATGCCCGCCCACCAGGTCGATTTGCTGACGGGGATCGGCCCGGCGGGCGCAAGGATGGAGGCAAGCCGGATGAAGCCGGTTGCGGGAAGTTCGGTGAAGGTCGTCATGGTGCCGCCTCGTGCTGTTGCGTTCGGGGCGGTTCTAGGAAGAGCGATTCGAGTCGTGGCCGAATACGGTTAAGCCCTAACCGAATTCGGTTTCAGCGATTTTGTTCGGTTTCGTCGCCGGGCAGAAGTTGCTTGGCTTTATTGAGATACTTGCGCACCGTGTCCTCGTCGAGCGGTAGGCCGGCAATGGCTAAATCGCTCGCGATTTCCTTCGCCGTGCCGCTTCGGCTAACCCTTGGATCATGGCCATAACCTTTGAGCGCCATGCCGATAATCATCTTAAGCAGACTTTCGCGCTCTTTGGCGTGCATGGTTTTGGCCGGCGTCGAATTGGCGTTCCCGCCCTCGCGGCAAGCTATCAGTTCCTGTTCCATCACCTCGTGTTTTTGCATCAACTCGACATAATCATTGTTCAGCGACAAAAGCGCGTCAAAGGCGGCTTCGCGCTGTTGTTCAAGCTCTGCCTTCGTCGCTTCGGTGCGCTGGCTTTGATCGTTCACGAAGGCGACAAGCCGGTCATATTCGGTTTTCCAGTCCGCAATCTGGTTTCCCAGGATGCTTACGGCCTCGACCAGTGGCACCGGCATATAGAACCGCGTCCGCAGTGCCCATGCCAAAAAGAAGGGAGGTGTATTCCGCTCCCGAAGTTGTCCAGCCTCGATTGCGCGCCGAATCAGCTCCTGCCGTTCGGCAAAAACGAAGACGAAGACGGATTGAGCCGCGTAGTCCTCGATGGTGTCCCAAGTGACAATGCGCGGGTCTTTGCCAAGCGACAGTGCGAC
Organism: Rhizobiaceae bacterium; assembly: GCA_004299545.1. Taxonomy (GTDB): domain Bacteria; phylum Pseudomonadota; class Alphaproteobacteria; order Rhizobiales; family Rhizobiaceae; genus Mesorhizobium_L. Next base: position 10,820 of record SCRB01000351.1, on the reverse strand, counting down.
GGCCTCATCGGTAGTCCAGTATGAAATCTTCGACCAATGGTCCAAGTCGGCTTCTGCAAATGATTCGTTGAAGAAGCGGCGGCTGTCGAGCAACATGGTGGTTTCGATATGTTGCTTAATAACCTTCGCTTTTTCCTCGGCCAAGAGGGCATGCAGGGCGGCGCTGTCCATCGCGCATAGATCAAGAAAATAGGCGTGAGAGAGGCGTTCCGCTTCGCAATAGCAGTTTTCAAGCTCAGGGCTGATGCGCCGAAGCTCCTCATCAGCGTAGGCAATCAACGCGGGAAACTTTTGATTAATCAGGAAGCGGAACGGGTCGGTTTCCCAGAGCGGCTTTGTGAACGTCATTGTCGAGTCCTCGAAGAATCGAACAATGATAAGGCTTCTCGTAGCCTATCAGTGAAATCAGCAGTGGACGCTAATCCCTTTCCACAGCCAATACTGTCCGAAGACGTTCGATTTCCCCAGCCCACCATGCAGTCATCTTGACGCGCTCGTCCCAATAGGTCGCCCGGTGATAGGCGCTGCGCACGTCGTCCGCGCCGACATGCGCCAGTTCCGCTTCAATGGCGTCGGCAAGCCATCTGCCGCTTTCGTTCAGAAGCGTCGAGGCGGTGGCGCGAAAACCGTGCGCGCTGGCTTCTGCGCTGGAAAAGCCCATGCGGCGCAATGCCGAATTCAGCGTGTTTTCACTCATCGGCCGTAACGCGGATTGCACCGATGGAAAGACCAGACGCCCGCGCCCTGTCAGAATATGCAATTCGCGAAGGATGGCAACGGCGGCTTTCGGAAGCGGCTTTTTGTGCTCGCGCCGCATTTTCATGCGCGCGGCGGGTATCGACCAGACGCCACCATCGAGGTCGAATTCCCGCCATTCTGCCTGCCGCAATTCCCCCGGTCGAGGATAGAGCAACGCCATGAGTTGCAGCGCCGCCCGCGTTTCCACCATGCCCTCATAACTCCACACGGCGCGCAACAGGCCACCGAACGCCTTGCTGTCAGTCAGCGCCGCCCGGTGAGTGACAACCGGCGTCGTCAATGCCCCCTTCAGGCCGAAAGTCGGGTCGTTCTCGGCTCTTGCCGTGGCGATGGCATAACGGAACACCTGCCCGATGACCGCGCGCAACCGCCGTGCGGTTTCATAGTTGCCTTGCCCTTCGACCTGGCGCAGTGGCAGCAGAATTTCCGCCGCGCTGATTTCGGCGATTGGCCGGCCGCCGAGTTGGGCTTTCGCCATGCCCAGCAGCCACCGCTTCTTGGTTAGCGTGGCGTCCGCTTTGCCTTCGCGTTCCGCTTTGGCGAGGAATTCGTCGGCGATGGCAGCGAAAGTGTTGGTACTTGCGACGAGTTTGTTGGTCTTTTCGATCCTGGCTTGGTGGCCGGGATCAATGCCGTTAGCCAGCAATCTCTTCGCGTCTGCCCGTTTCGATCGGGCATCGGCAAGCGACACGGCCGGATATGCACCAAACGCCAGCGTCTTTTGCTTTCCGCCATGCCGGTAGGATAACCGCCACAGCTTGCCGCCGGTCGGTGATACCAACAGATGTAGCCCTTCCCCGTCGCTGTGCTTGGTTGGGCTTTGCGCCGGGCGCAACCCTTTGATTTGCGTGTCTGTTAGCGGCATTTGTTGGTATCTTGATTGCTTGGATGTTGGCATTTTCGCCGAAGTACCAACCAAAGTACCAACAAATCCGTTGGATGCCAACAAACCACATGAGACGCAACTGGACGATCAGGCAACAAAAAAGCCCAGAAATCCGGGCTTTTCCTAAAGTTTCTGGACCTTGCTGGACGGTCTGAAACGGTGATTTGGTGCCCAGAAGAGGACTCGAACCTCCACGCCTTGCGGCACACGGACCTGAACCGTGCGCGTCTACCAATTCCGCCATCTGGGCACGTGGGCCGGTGATGTAAGGGGCAAGCGCCCCCCTGTCAACGCGTTTATGCGCAATGGAACATGATCGGGAAAAGTCGACGTCGGTTTCCTGAAAAAATCATGGTCAAACAAAGAGATGGGAGGCATTCGCGTAACGAACCGTCAGCCTTCCAGGATTTCCTTCGAACGAACCGTCGAATCGGCGTTTAGCCGGTAGACGATCGGCACGCCGGTAGCGAGTTCGAGCTTGACGATCTCGTCGCCCGTGAGGCCGTCAAGCGCCATGATCAGCGCACGCAGCGAATTGCCATGCGCCGCGACGAGGACGGTCTCGGCGCGCAGCACATGCGGCTGCATCTCGTGCATGTAATAAGGCCACACCCGAGCGCCGGTATCGCGCAGGCTTTCACCGCCCGGCGGCTGCGTGGCATAGGAGCGGCGCCAGACATGCACCTGTTCCTCGCCCCATCTGGCGCGCGCATCGTCCTTGTTGAGGCCCGATAAATCGCCATAGTCGCGCTCGTTCAGCGCCTGGTCCCTGACCGTCTCCAGCCCGGCCTGCCCGAGTTCCTCGAGAATAATGTCGCAGGTCTTCTGCGCCCGGCTGAGCGCCGAGGTGTAGGCAATGTCGAATTTGAGGCCGAGCGCCTTCAGCCTCTCGCCAGCGGCCTTTGCCTCGGCGCGACCCTTCTCCGTCAGGCCGACATCGCGCCAGCCGGTGAAGAGGTTCTTCAGATTCCATTCGCTTTGGCCGTGGCGGACGAGGACGAGGGTTCCGGACATTTTTCTGCCTTTCAATGTCTGTAGCGCTCAGCGTCCGGCGAGGCCGAGGACATCGAGCATCGAATAAAGCCCCGGCTTGCGGTCGCGCGCCCAAAGCGCCGCCTTGACCGCGCCATGGGCGTAGATCGAGCGGTCTCCGGCAAGGTGCGAGAGGACGACGCGCTCGCCCGGGCCAGCCAGGATCACTGAATGATCGCCTATGACGGAACCGCCGCGCAATGCGGCAAAACCGATCGTGCCTGCCTTGCGCGCGCCGGTATGGCCGTCGCGGGCGCGCACGCTTTCCTCCGCCAGCGAAACATCGCGGCCTTCGGCGGCCGCCTCGCCGAGCAGAAGCGCCGTGCCCGACGGCGCGTCGACCTTGTGGCGATGGTGCATCTCGACCACCTCGATATCGAAATCCCCTGCGTCGAGCGCCGCCGCCGCCTGGCGCACGAGAACGGCCAGAAGATTGACGCCGAGGCTCATATTGCCGGATTTCACGATCGTCGCATGACGCGCCGCCGCCGCGATTCTTCCATCGTCCTCAGCCGAACACCCGGTCGTGCCGATGATATGGACGATGCGCGCCTGCGCCGCGTAGCCGGCGAATTCGACGCTTGCCGCCGGCGAGGTGAAATCGAGCACGCCGTCGGCCCTGGCGAAAGCCGGCAGCGGATCGTCCGTTACGGGAACACCAAGCACGCCGAGGCCGGCAATCTCGCCGGCATCCTTGCCGAGCGCCGGCGAACCCTGCCGCTCAATGGCTGCGGCGACACGCGCTCCCGGCGTTTCATGAACCATGCGGATGAGATTCTGCCCCATGCGCCCCGCAGCGCCGACGATCACCAGCCCCATATCGCTCATCGCGAACCCCTCCCTGCTGCTTTCCGCCGCGGCCGGGCCGCCGGCGAAGCCGCTTCCGCCGATTGCGTATCGTCCACCAGTTGCAGGCCCTTTTCGCTCGGCAGGCGGTAGAACCGGGCATAAACGCCGTTCGGCACGGCCAGGAGCGCCTGATGCGAGCCTTCCTCGACGACACGCCCGTCATGAAGAACGACGATGTGGTCGGCATCGACGACCGTGGAGAGCCTGTGGGCGATGACAATGGTGGTGCGGCCCTTCATCACCGTCGCCAGCGCCTCCTGCACGCGCAGTTCCGATTCATTGTCGAGCGCCGAGGTCGCCTCGTCGAGAATGAGGATCGGGGCGTTGCGCACCATGGCGCGCGCGATCGACAGCCGCTGCCGCTGGCCGCCGGAAAGCGTCACGCCGTTTTCTCCGACAAGCGTGTCGTAGCCGTCCTTCTGCTGGCGGATGAAATCGTCAGCCTGGGCGAGCCTGGACGCCGCCTCGATCTCCGCGTCGGTTGCATCGGGGCGGCCATAGCGGATATTGTCGCGGATCGAGCCTTCGAACAGGTAAGGCTGCTGCGAGACATAGGCGAGCGCGTGCCGGAGCGACCGTTTCGTCACCTTCGATATGTCCTGCCCGTCAATGGCGATCACGCCGGCATCGAGGTCGTAGAAACGTTGCAGCAGGGCGACGAGCGTCGATTTGCCGGCGCCCGAACTGCCGACGATGGCCGTCGTCTTGCCGGCAGCAGCGGTGAAACTGACGTCCTGGAGGATGGGCATGCCGCTTTCATAAGAGAAGTACACCCCGCGGAAATCGATCTCGGCCTGCGACACAGCGAGTTCGGCGGCACTGGGTATGTCGCGCTGATGCGGCTCGATGTCGAGGATCTCGTAGATCATGCGCGCATTGACCAGCGATTTTTCGAGCCCGACCTGGACGCGTGCCAGGCGCCGCGCCGGATCGTAGGCGAGCAGAAGCGCGGTGATGAAGGAGAAGACGCTGCCGGGGGGCTGGTGATCCATGGACGCGCGATAGCCGGCATAGGCGATGACGCCGGCGATGGCGAAACCCGCCAGAACCTCCGAGATGGGCGACATGCGCTCGGCTACCCGCGCGATGCGGTTAGCGCGATTTTCCGCGATCGCGATCAAGTCGGCGATCTTGCCCGCCAGTTGATCCTCCATGGTGAAGGCCTTGACGATGGCGATACCCTGCGTCGCCTCCTGCATGGCGCCGATGAGGCGGGAATTGTATTCCACCGCCTCGCGCGTGACGCGCCGCAGACGCCGCATCAGATAATTGATGGCGAGCACCAGCGGCGGGCCGATCAACAGCGCAATGGCCGAAAGCACCGGGTCCTGATAAATCATCACGGCGACAAGGCCGATGATGGAGACGGCATCACGCGCGACCGATGTGAGGGTAAGGCCGAGAAGGTCGCGCACGCCGGTGACGTTCTGGTTGATGCGCGCGGCGAGATGGCCGGAGCGGTTGGTATAGAAATAGCCGAGCCCCAGCCGCATCAGATGATCGAACAGCCGCTGCTGGTAGCGCGCGACGAGATTGTTGCCGATCTTGGCAAGCAGCACCGCCTGGCCATAGCTCGCCAGGCCGCGGATCATGAAGGCGACCACGATCGAGCCGCAGATGATCCAGATGAGATTGTAACGCTGGCGGTAGAATATCTCGTCGACGACGTCGCGCATGATCCAGGCGCTGAACGCGCCGGACCCGGCGACCGCCAGCAGGCACAGCACCGTCAGCGCATAGGTACCGATATAATCACGCCCGTTCTCGGCGATGATGCGCTTGATGATCGCGATGACATCGCTGGGAGAACTCTTCTCTTTCTTTTTCCGCGCCAACAAGCCGGCCTTTATCCCTTGCACCTTCCCTTGCGGGAGTCGCCCCCCGCATTTGGCATGCTCTTATCCCAGCGGCAAGCTCTTGCCTATCGGCGGCGGGGGAATTTGGCCCGCTATCGGGCCGAAGCCTCTCGGTCAGCGGCGGCGGGGGGAGGATTATCGTTTCAAACCTGCCGCTTAGGCCCGTGTTGCAATCCGGTGCCAGCGCCGGCTTTTTGGTCGGCGGATCAAGCGGGGCTCCAGCGCCGCCCCTTCGTCTCAACGCCGAAGCGGGCCGGCGTGCGCGCATAGGCGGCAAGGCCGCTGACGGCGCCGAGCGGATGGGTGATGACATAGACTGGCATCGCCTGCAGCAATTGCCGGTGCGGCGCCTTGTCCTCGAAAGCGGCGCGGAAGGCGCCGGTCTTGAGCGCCGGGATGATCTTCTGGGCGATGCCGCCGGTGAGATAGACGCCGCCGCGGCTCATGAAGACGAGCGCGAGGTCGCCGGCCGTGCGCCCGAGGCAGGTGACGAACATGCCGAGCGCTTCCTCCGCTATCGTGTCGGTTTTGTCGAGCGCCGCGCCGGTGATCTCCGCCGGGGTCGCAAGGGCCGCGTCCTTGCCGTCCGCCTTGGCGATGGCGCGATAGATATTGACGAGGCCGCGGCCGCACAGGAGTTGCTCGCCCGAAACGCGGCCGTCTATCGTCTCGATATGCGGAAACACCTCGTAATCGCGCGGTGTGCGCGGGCCGATATCCATATGGCCGCCTTCCCCCGGAACAGGGATCCAGCGATGGCAGGCATGGACCAGCCCGGCGACGCCGAGGCCGGTGCCGGGGCCGAGCACGACGCGCCCGGCATTGAGTTCCGGCACACCGGGGCCGATCTTCTCCATATGCTCCTCGCCGAGCGCGACGACGGAAAGCGCCTGCGCCTCGAAATCGTTGAGCACGACGATGTCCTGCAGCCCGAACGTCTCGGCCACCTGTCTGGGTCGCACCACCCAGGGGCAATTGGTGAGCCGGATCTCGTCACCCTCGACCGGGCCGGCGACGGCAAGCACGGCCGAGCGCGGCAGGATCGACGTATGGTCGAGAATGGCCGTCTGTATGGCATCGTCGATCGAGGCGAAATCGGCGGTGCGCAACGTCGGGAACTCCTTCGGCGCCGCGTAGGAATCGATCAGGATGGCGAACCGCGCATTGGTGCCGCCGATATCGCCGATCAGGATCGGGAATTTGAGGATGTTGTCTTCGCTAACCTGCACCATGGTTGGATCCCTGGTTTGTCGTTCCCGCGCGCCGCGACGACCGCTTCGTCATCCCCCCAAGACAACGGCAGGGCGGCGCAGCCGTTCCACGGCATCGCCTCCCCAGCCATCCCGATCGCCGGCCCAGGGCATGATGCGATCAAGTCGAATCGCCTCATGCTCTTCTCTCTTTATCTGAGCACGATCTTTTCGGAAAACCGGTGTCCACTTTTCCGGGTCATGCTCTAAATCGTTTGAACCTATAGGCGCGCCGCTGAAGGAAGGAAAGGCCATCCGCCGACATTTACTGGTTTTCCTTGAGCGGCCTCCCCTCCTTTGGCCGCGACGTGGGCAGCGGCACGGTTTCCTTGTGCTCGGCCGAATAGGCGCTTGGCGTCACCGTCACGGCCTCGGTGCCCGCTGTCTCCGTTCCGGCCACCCCTAGACCCGCCGGATAAAGCGTCACCGTCGCGGCGGAGACCGGCGCCGGTTCAGCGAGCACGGCGCGGCAGGCCTTCGGCAGCGCGGCCATGGTCATGACATCACGCGCTTTCGGCTTCGGGTGCTTGGCCGGCCGCCATGGCTCGGCGGTGAACCACCAGGCGAGCGGCTTGCCGCAGCCGTCGTCATGCGGCACCGCCGCTTGTTCCTTGCATTCGGGCGAACCGGGCTGGCAGCCGATACGGATGTGGAAATGGTCGTCATGGCCCCAGAAGGGCCGGATCTTCCGCAGCCACGAGCGGTCGCCCTTCACCGTTTCGCAAAGCTCTTTCTTGATACCGGGATGGACGAGCACCCGCTCGATCTGAGGATAGCTCGCGACGAGTTTCAGGAGAGCGGTGCGCTGAGGCGTCCACAGATGCGGATCGACCTCGAGCGTTCCCTTCTTCAGCACCGACGGATCGGCGCGCCTATCCGCCGCCGTCTCGCTCATGCCGCCCTTCGGCATCGGCCAGTACCAGATGTCTGCGTCGAGCCCGATCTGATGCGAGGCATGGCCGGTGGACATCGGCCCGCCTCGCGGCTGCGAGATGTCGCCGAGCAGAAGCCCCTGCCAGCCGAGCTTCCGGTAGGCGTCCTCGGAGAAACGCTCGATCAGCTTTATCATCGCCGGATGGCCCCAGCGGCGGTTGCGCGAGGGGTGCATCACCTGCCAATGCGGCCCTTCAAGCGGCAGCGCGACGCCGCCGGTGAAGCAGCCCTTGCTGTAGAAGCCGATCGATTGCGGGCTCCCCAGCGCCGGCAGCCTCTCGGCGGCGAAAAGCGTCTTGGCGAGCGGTTCGGCAGCGGCGGGCGCTGCCATCGCCGCCAAGCACGAAAAGGCAAGCGCCACCGCCCGACACGAAAGCTTCATTCTCCGACCTCCAACGACCCTTTCGCCCGCCGAATCATAGCACGGAAGCGCCGGATTTTCGATTGGCGGCCTCTCCCCAAAGGAGAAAGAGGGGTGTGGATGAAGTCATACGTTCCACACGGCGGAACCACTACAGCGTGCCTCACGCCGATGAGTCTATCGCATTGGCATTTCGGATTGACGTCACGCCACTTTCAGTTCGGCTTCCTCGCCCGAAAGCGGATTGACGAAAATGAACCGGCCATCATCGGATTCCTTGAGCTGCTGATTGGCATTCAGTAGCTCTATACCGACAACTCCGCCACCTTCGTCGATATCGACCAGAAAATCGCCTGTAATCTGAATGGTTTCCACGTCACCACGCTTTTCGCGAAGTCGGATATAGGCGACATTGGCCTTCGCATCATATGTCAGCTTCACGGAACAGCCTCTTAGAAATATTTGACTATCACAGTTATGACGAGCCAACCGCTGTCTTCAAACACAGCATACACTTCCAACTGCTTGGTGTCGAACAGTCGCCCACGCCAACGGTGTTCGCCCGAAAAGTTGCGCCGAAACCCAGTTCGGCCATGCTTTGCAGGAAACTGCTCACCCCTCTCCACTGCGGCTTCGACTTCTTCGCGTGTGGCTCCACGAAGCATTATCTGGTCCAAAGCGTGCATGGTGTATTGAACGGTTGCCATCTCGTCATCCTAGGAAAATAATCTCACAAGAGTCAAGATAAAACAACTTCCTAAATAGGTTATTCGTCTGTGAACAATTCTTAGTTGTATTTATACGTAACTAACGCCTGACACCTTGTTCAGCTTGGTGCTACGGGCCACCGCCCCACCATGAAGCGTTCAAAGCCTGCCGTCGATCACTGGCTCGACGGCTTTGCACCTGCGCTGACACTTGGCACCAACCTGTCTCGTCAATTATCCCCCATTTTCAGCGCCTGGATGAACGCCTCCTGCGGGATGTCGACCTTGCCGAAGGAGCGCATGCGTTTCTTGCCCTCCTTCTGCTTTTCCAGGAGCTTGCGCTTGCGCGTCACGTCGCCGCCGTAGCATTTGGCGGTGACGTCCTTCCTCAGCGCAGAGATCGTCTCGCGCGCAATGATGCGGCCGCCGATCGCCGCCTGGATCGGGATCTTGAACATGTGCTTGGGGATCAGTTCCTTCAGCTTCTCCACCATGGAGCGGCCGCGCTTTTCCGCCGCGGTGCGATGCACCATCATCGACAGCGCGTCGACCGGCTCGTCATTGACCAGGATCGCCATCTTGACGAGGTCGCCCTCGCGATAATCGGTCAGATGGTAGTCGAACGAGGCATAGCCCTTGGAGATCGATTTCAGCCGGTCGTAGAAATCGAACACCACCTCGTTCAGCGGCAAATCGTAGACCAGCATGGCGCGCTTGCCGACATAGCTTAGATCGGCCTGGACGCCGCGCCGCTCCTGGCAAAGCTTCAAAATCGCGCCGAGATAATCGTCCGGCGTTAGGATCGTGGCGCGAATCCATGGTTCCTCGATCGACGCCACCTTCACCGGGTCGGGCATGTCGGCGGGATTATGCAGTTCCTTCTCCGTGCCGTCGGTCAGGTGCATGCGGTAGACGACGCTGGGCGCGGTGGCGATCAGGTCGAGGTCGAATTCGCGCTCCAGCCGCTCCTGGATGATTTCGAGGTGGAGCAGGCCGAGGAAACCGCAGCGGAAACCGAAGCCGAGCGCGGCCGACGTCTCCATTTCAAAGGAGAAGGAGGCGTCGTTGAGGCGAAGCTTGCCCATGGCTGCGCGCAGATCGTCGAAATCGGCGGCATCGACCGGAAAAAGGCCACAGAAGACGACCGGCTGTGCCGGCTTGAAGCCCGGCAGCATGGCGGCGGCCGGGCGCCTGTCCTCCGTGATCGTGTCGCCGACGCGGGTGTCGGCCACTTCCTTGATCGACGCGGTGATGAAGCCGAGTTCGCCGGGGCCGAGTTCATCGACCGGCAGCATCTTCGGCGTGAAAACGCCGACGCGCTCTACCGGATATTTCGCGCCCGTGCCCATCATGCGGACGGTCTGGCCTTTTTTCAGCACGCCGTCGATGACGCGCACCAGCACGATGACGCCGAGATAGGCGTCATACCAGCTGTCGACCAGCATGGCCTTGAGCGGCTGGGCGGCATCGCCAGCGCGCGGCGGCGGCAGCTGATGGACGATGGCCTCCAGGACGTCCTCGATGCCGAGGCCGGTCTTGGCGGAGATCAAGACGGCCTTCGACGCATCGAGGCCGATCACCTCCTCCACCTGCTCCTTGACCCGCTCCGGCTCGGCGGCCGGCAAATCGACCTTGTTCAGGACGACGACGATCTCGTGGTCGTTGTCGATCGCCTGATAGACGTTCGCCAGCGTCTGCGCCTCGACGCCCTGGCTGGCATCGACGACGAGCAGCGAACCCTCGCAGGCGGCGAGAGAGCGCGACACTTCATAGGCGAAATCGACATGGCCGGGCGTGTCGATGAGGTTGAGGACATAGGCCTCGCCGTTCTTCGCCCGGTAGGCAAGGCGCACGGTCTGCGCCTTGATGGTGATGCCGCGCTCGCGCTCGATGTCCATCGAATCGAGCACCTGTTCCTTGCCCGCCATCTCGCGCGCGTCGAGGCCGCCGGTGAGCTGGATCAGCCGGTCGGCGAGCGTCGACTTGCCATGGTCGATATGGGCGATGATCGCGAAATTGCGGATGTGGTCGAGCGGTGTGGCCATGGATCGGCGCTTTAGCAGCCGGCCATGGCTTCCACAAGCGGCAGGCCCGAAAGCAGGCCTACCTCACGACGAAGCCGTGGGCGAACGGGTCGCGGTCGTCGATGAAGATCGTGTTCAGTCCCGTACGCCGCGCCCAGCCGCC
>SCRB01000350.1 GCA_004299545.1 Rhizobiaceae bacterium | reverse complement strand
GATCTCGAGGATCTCATCCGTGTTCTGTGGCACAGCCTCGGCGTCACGGTTTTATTCGTCACACATGATATCGAAGAGGCGGTCTACCTCGGCGAGCGGGTCATAGCCCTTTCGTCGTCGCCGACCATCATCATGGACGACGTGACCATTGATCTCCCGGGCGAACGCAGTCAGATGGATACACGGTCGCTGCCACGCTTTTCAGAACTGCGCCGCCACCTCCATGGCCTCATCCAGTCAGCAAAACACAAGACCGGTTGAAGCGGCCCAAGATATCAATCGTGCCAGCAAATCTAGACCGGATGCATAGTTTGCGTAAGGGACAGATCCGGGCCTGCACCGGAGGAAACTGTATTAGGCGACCCGTTTGACGTCGAGCCGGGGGCAGCTATGGCGAAGCGTCAAGTTTCGCTGGACCGTCCGGAGCGGGTTCTTCTCGCCATAGGCAGCGCCGGTCGCGGCACCCACCTCCATTTCCATCTACCGCTCGGCGGAAAAGCCGATCATCTCACGCAAAAGATCGGCATTCGCACTCTTCTCCACGAGCGTGCGCAGGTTCATCATGTCGTCGGCCATCGGTGGTCCTTCCAGGAGCGGGTTGGTGTCGCAACCAGACCCTACCGGAAAGCGCCGATGAACACCGCGCTACCAGCTACACCACGTCACGGGACGTCACCTGTTCCGACCCCTCTGGAGGAAAATACGATGCAATACACGCTTATGTTCTACATGGACCAGGGCGAGTTTGCGGCGCGCACCGACCCGAAGAAAAAGGACGCGTTCTGGGGCGCCTTTCGTCCCTATCTGAAGGCGATCAAAGATGCCGGGATCTTTGTCGGTGGTGCGGGCTTGCAGCCGCCGGACATGGCGACGACCGTCCGGCGCCGCGATGGAGAGCGGCTTGTGCAGGATGGGCCCTACAGCGACTCCAAGGAACAGTTGGGCGGCTTCGTTGTGATCGATGTCCCGGATCTTGACACGGCGCTTGATTGGGCGGCGCGCTATCCGGCCGGGCCGGCCGGACTGGTCGAAGTCCGCCCGAACATGTCAGCGTCGAATGCAGAATGACGATCAAACGAGCGAGGCCTACCGTGCGGTCGAGCGGACGGCGCGCGATTCCTACGGCAGGCTGATTGGTTACCTTGCCGCGCGTTCTCGCGACGTGGCGGCGGCCGAGGACGCGCTTGCCGATGCCTTCGCACGCGCATTGGACAACTGGCCTCGATGCGGCGTCCCTGAAAAGCCGGAAGCCTGGCTGCTGACCACTGCGCGACGAAGGTTGATCGATGGTGCGCGCCACAGCCGCGTGCAGGCAGAAGCCATTCCAACGCTGCTTGCGCTGGTGGATGAGGCCCAAGATTTGGCGAGCAAAGATAATTCGTTTCCCGACGAGCGACTGAAGCTCCTGTTCATCTGCGCCCATCCGGCGATCGACGCCGGTATCCGCACACCCCTGATGCTGCAAACCGTGCTGGGTCTGGATGCCGCGCGGATTGGATCGGCGTTTCTCGTGCAACCTGCCGCAATGGGCCAGCGGCTCAGCCGCGCGAAGGCCAAGATCCGCGACGCTCGCATGGCTTTCGAACTTCCGGCTGCCAGCGAGTTGTCGCCGCGCCTGAATGCGGTCCTGGAAGCGATTTATGTGGCGTATGGCAGTGGCTGGGATGATATCGCGGGTGCGGACTCCCGTCGCAGGGGATTGGCCGCCGAAGCGATCGACCTTGGCCGGTTATTGGCTCGGCTTATGCCCAACCAGCCAGAGGCGCTCGGGCTGCTCGCGCTCATGCTCCACTGCGAGGCACGTCGGGGTGCGCGGCGAAACCCGGAAGGCCGTTACGTACCGCTTTCACAGCAAGATGTGGCCGGCTGGTCGGGGTCAATGATCGAAGAAGCCGAGCAGTGCCTGAGCGAGGCGGCCAAGGGCGCGCAGTTAGGACGCTTCCAGCTTGAAGCGGCGATCCAATCCGTGCATGCGCAGCGGGCACAAACTGGCCGTACTGACTGGGAGGCGATCGCTTTGATCTACGAAGCCCTCGTACGCCTCGTGCCGACCATCGGCGCCCTGGTGGGTCGCGCTGCTGCTGTCGCTGAGGCGCGGGGTGCCGAAGCGGGCTGGGAAATGCTGGAAGCCATCCCCTCCGTGGCAGTCCGGACTTATCAACCCTACTGGGCAGTCGCCGCCCATCTGCTGAAGCGCACGCAACGAACATCGGATGCAACAGCAGCATATAGTCGTGCCATTGGGTTGTGCGAAGATCCGGCAACGCGCGAGTTCCTGATCCAGCAGTCACACGCTTCGTGACGTGGGAAAGTCCTCGCGTCCAAACCGGCGGTTATTCGATGCTTTCTGCTGCCGCCGGATCAGGAACTGCAAGAGACGCGGGTCGGCGCGTGAAGCTTGTGGCTGGGTCAGGTTTCTTACTTGTCGCCGGTTGGCGTCAGGCCGCGCCCAAAACTCGGCCTGACGCTTATCATTCCGTTTTCTTCCCTGTGGGCCTATGGCGGCTATGCGCCATATCTGTCGTGGTGGCGAACCCAGGACTGGCCGGGAGCATCCGCCTCGTTTCGGCCGAGTGGCGTGAAGTCGAGGCAGTTGTAGGTGTTGAGGAGCAGATCGAGACCCCGCTGGTAGGCCGAATAGGTGTGATAGACGCTGTCTCCGTCTGCCAGGAAGACGCTCAAGCCTGGCATCTCGCCCTTCGGAAACCAGATCTTGCCGGCTTTCAGCAAATCGGCCGCATTCGCGTAATTGTATTCGCTATCGCGATCGGCCACGTCAACGCTGGCCTGGAAATCCCGGTTGAAGCTGGTGCCGAAAGACGAGAGCCAGGGAAACGTCCAGCCCATGCGCTTCTTGAAAGCCTCAATCTTGGCGATCGGCGCCAGCGAGATCGCCGCGAACGAGGTGTCACGGTCGGCCATGTGAACGACCGTGCCGGCGACGCTGTCCATCAGGTGCGAACAGCGCGGGCATCCCTCCTCCCAACTCGGGTCGAACATAAAGTGGTAGATGATGAGCTGGTGCCGGTGCTCGAACAGATCGAGCAGGCTCGCCGGCCCGTTCGGTCCCTCGAAGACGTAGTCCTGCTCGATCTTGACCATCGGCAGCTTGCGGCGCTTGGCGCTGACCGCATCGCGCTGCCGGGTGGTTTCCTTTTCTTTCGCAAGCAACTCCTTACGGGCGACCAACCAGTCAGTTCGCGAAACGATTTGCGGATAGTTCATCTTGACCTCCTGTTTTTCGTAAATTTTGGATGATTCTGCTGACGGCCTTGCTGGCGCGAAGCTTGATGAAAAGCGCGGCTATTCCGCCAGCGGAGGCCGCACCGATTGCAACCGTTGCAGCTGTGGAAACGCATAGGGGACACATGAAAACCTCCTTCCTCGATGTGGGCGCGATGCTTCGCGCTCACGGCCATGACGGCCATGAGGGCGTCGTTTCGACACGGCCCGCACATTTTTTGAGGAGGCGGACCAGGTGGCGGGCATCGTCGGCGCGCCCTATCGTTTGATCCGGGATACGGGAGCGATCCTGCTGGACATGAACCCGGACAAGGGTATCACCGAAGGTGTGCGGAAGGCCGTGGAGCAGAAGTGCGATTTCTATCGCGATCGGCTTCGCCGTTTTGGCTCGCTCCAACGGGCGGCGTGATAGGCCTGATCGATTTCGCAAGACCATCGCCCGCTCCGGTTCGCCGGGGCGAGCTTTTACGGCATTGACAGCCGCCCCGATCGGCGCGATTGAATCAGGCATGGGGATTGCGGTCTCCCCACGAGGCTCCGGCCCAAGAATCGCGTCCAGAAACCCGGGAAACGGAAGGACGCGTCATGCCATCCCCCACGACGATTTCAATAGACAAGCTTGCCCGCCTGGTCGGAACGCCGAACTGTCCGGCGCTGATCGACGTCCGCACCGATGAAGATTTCGCCTCGGATCCGCGGCTGATACCGGGTTCCATCCGTCGCCCGCATGATCGTGTGCAGGAATGGAGTGGGTCGATTGCCACGCCCTCCGCCGTCATTGTCTGCCAAGGCGGGAAGAAACTCAGCGAAGGCGTTGCAGCGTGGCTTCGTCAAGTGGGAAAGCCTGCGGAAGCGCTGGAGGGAGGTCACGAAGCGTGGATCGCGGCACGCCTTCCAACGGTCATCTCGGTAAAGATTCCGAAACCGGATGCGGCCGGAAGAACAGTCTGGGTGACACGATCCCGCCCCAAGATCGACCGTATCGCCTGTCCATGGCTCATCCGTCGACAAAGCGA
>SCRB01000349.1 GCA_004299545.1 Rhizobiaceae bacterium | reverse complement strand
ATCGCGATGAGCGGATGGACGGCTGCCCGGTCGCGGCTCTCGGTTCGGATGCCGCCAGACAGAGCGCCGACGTAAAGACGTCTTTCGAAGCCGGGATAAGGGAATACCTCGAGATGCTCAGCCTTTGGATTGACGAAGCCGACGGCAAAGAGCCAGGCGACAAGGCGATGGCCGTTCTTTCGACAATGGTCGGCGCGATAGTCCTCTCGCGCGCCGTCAACGACGAGCAGTTGTCGAAGCAGTTCTTGCAAGCGGCCAGAGAAGCGATTGCGCGCCAGGCCCAGCCCACCCCCCTCCATCCACCACACGGAGCCCATCACCATGGATGACGTCATCATCATTGGCGGCAGCTTTGCAGGTCTCGCCGGCGCGCTGCAACTCGGCCGTGCCCGCCGCAAGGTCACCGTTCTCGATACTGGCCTGCCGCGCAACCGCTTCGCTGGGCATTCGCATGGCCTGCTCGGCCACGATCACAAGCCACCGCTGGACATCCTGGCAGAAGCGCGGCAGCAACTGGCGCGCTATCCCGCGATCAGGCTGGTCAATGCCCGGGCCGACAGCATCTCCGGCGGCATCGACAATTTCTCCGTCCTCACTGGCGATGGCCAAAGCCTTGGCGCACGCCGCCTGATCCTGAGTTATGGCGTTGTCGACCAAATGCCTGTTGTTCCGGGCTTTGCCGAAGGCTGGAGCACATCCATCGTGCCCTGCCCCTATTGCGACGGCTTTGAAGTCGCCGGCCAGCATTGGGGCCTCGTCTGGTCCGGCCCGCAGTCGATGAATCAGGTCAGGCTGTTCCACGACTGGACCGACAGGTTGACGGTCTTCGCTGATGGTCATGACATTGCGCCCGATATCCGGGTCGATCTGGAGCGTCGCAACACACCTGTCGTCGACGGCCGGATCACCGAGGTCGCCCATAACGGGGGGCATGGCGCCACCGTCAAGCTCGATACCGGCCCCGATGTGGCGGTCGACATCCTGTTCGCGCATCCGCGCAACAAGCCGTCCGCAAGCCTGCATGAATCACTGGGTCTCGCCACGGTCGAGACGCCCCTCGGCATCGTCCTGAAGGTCGACGAGCGGCGCGAAACCAGCATGCCCGGCATCTACGCCGCGGGGGACCTCGCCAACCCCCTCATACCCTCGGTCACCACGGCATCATGGCAAGGCGCGATGGCGGGCATCTTCGCCCAGCAGTCGATGCTGGTTTGAGGGCACAGAGTCCCTTCTCCGGATGCCGCGAGGCATGGCAGCGCCAGATTGTTAGGAGAACAGATGCGACGGATTGTGGTTACAGGCATGGGTGCGGTCACGCCTCTTGCCGCAAATGTCGAAACATCCTGGGTTCGTCTTCTGGCTGGACGATCGGGTATCCGGCGGCTTACTGAGGACGTCGTGGGGGACCTGCCAGCGAAGGCTGGCGGTGTCGTTCCCTCGCTGGAGGAAGACCCCGAAGCCGGGTTCGATCCAAATAGCGTCATGGCCCCGAAGGACCAGCGCAAAGTGGATCGGTTCATCCTCTTTGGACTTGCGGCTGCGCAAGAGGCGCTCGCCCAGGCAGGTTGGGCATCGGTCTCAGAAGCAGATCGCTTACGCACCGCCACGATCATCGCCTCAGGCATTGGCGGGTTTCCGGCGATTACCGAGGCGGTGCGCACGGTGGACACGCGAGGTGTCCGCCGTCTGTCGCCGTTTACGATACCGTCCTTCCTGGCGAATCTCGCGGCCGGCCACGTTTCCATCCGCTACGGCTTCAAAGGACCACTCGGCACTCCGGTAACCGCATGCGCGGCCGGCATCCAGGCGATCGGCGACGCGGCACGCCTTATCGGAGCCAATGAGGCCGACATCGCCGTGTGCGGTGGAACGGAAGCCTGCATGAACATCGTCAGTCTCGGCGGTTTCGCCGCAGCTCGTTCCCTTTCCACCAACTTCAACGAAACACCAACGCGCGCCTCTCGCCCCTTCGACATGGCGCGCGACGGTTTCGTCATGGGCGAAGGAGCCGGCGTCCTGGTTGTCGAAGAACTGAACCATGCCCTTGCGCGCGGCGCGACCCCGTTGGCCGAATTGGTCGGCTACGGGACGACAGCTGACGCTCATCACGTCACCTCCGGTCCCGAGGATGGCGACGGCGCGCGCCGGGCCATGGAGATTGCGATCGCCCAGGCAGGAATTTCACCGCGCGACGTCAGTCATCTCAATGCGCATGCGACCTCCACGCCGGTCGGCGACCTGGGTGAGATCGAAGCGATCAAAAGTGTTTTCGGCACCGATTCCTCGATTGCCGTCAGCGCAACAAAGTCGGCGACCGGACACCTACTAGGCGCAGCCGGAGGGATTGCCGCCATTTTCGCCATCCTGGCGCTCAGGGATCAGGTGGCACCGCCAACACTCAACTTGAGCGCTCCAGACCCAGCCGCCGGCGGGATTGATTTTGTCGTCAACAAAGCCCGGCCAGTCGAAATGGCATATGCAATCTGCAACGGCTTTGGCTTCGGGGGAGTCAATGCCAGTGCGCTATTCCGGCGCTGGACGGAGGGGCAGACCGCCGTAACGGCTAGAGGGGCCAATGCCTGAGCCCGCTTCTGACTTCCTCCAATTTCCCAATCCGTCAAATCCTGGGCCATCGACCGGATGCCACAAATCGGTTCGTAACCCAGCCCGAAGAATGAGGTGATTTCGATGAACAAGGCCAATCTAGGCGTCGCCTTGGTGACGGGTGCATCTTCCGGCATCGGGCTCGAAACGGCTAAGGCGCTGCAGAAAGCAGGCTATCGCGTTTTCGGCACCAGCCGTCGCGCTGTCCCCGAAAGGTCCGATGGTGTCACAATGTTGACCTGCGACGTGACCGATGAAGCGTCGGTGGCGAAATTGGTCGATGACGTGCTGGCCGATGCTGGCCGTATCGATCTTCTCGTCAACAATGCCGGAATGGGCTTGCTCGGTGGTGCGGAAGAGTCCTCGATCACGCAGGCTCAGGCGCTATTCGACGTGAACGTCTTTGGCGTTCTTCGCATGACGAATGCGGTGGTGCCTACGATGCGACGTCAAGGAGGGGGCAGGATCATCAACTTGAGTTCGGCGCAGGGGTTCATCCCGGCTCCGTACTTCGCGCTCTATTCGTCGACCAAACATGCCGTTGAAGGCTACTCCGAGTCGATCGACCATGAACTGCGCGCGTTCGGGATTCGCGTTGTGCTGGTGGAGCCCGCCTATACCCGTACGTCGTTCGAGGAAAGTCTCGCCCACCCCGACCAATTGCTCGAGATCTACGACCCTTCTCGCGCCGGCATGAAAGTAGCCGTGCGGAAAGCGATGGAAAAAGGCGATACGCCCGAAGTCGTGGCCAAGGTGATTTTGGCGGCTGCAACCGATCCCACTCCGAAGAGGCGCTACGCGGCGGGAAAAATGGCCCGTCAGGTCAGTTTCCTACGCCGTTTCGTCCCCGCATCCGCTTTCGACAAAAGTCTGCGGAAGCAGCTCGGGTTGCCGGACTGACATCGGTTCCAACCGCCTTCTTTCGGCATGCAAATGCATATATCGCCCGTCCGGCTTCAGACAGGGTGATTGGGTAAGCTGCCATTCCGCTTCCCACCCCCAAACGAGTCCTACCGTCCGCCTGTGGGCGGAAGGGTTGGTTCCGACAGAACGGGGGCCGGAAGCGGAAGATCTGCTTCCGGGCAGCCCATAGGACGAGCAGCCGTTCCGTTGACGACACAGAGCTTTGCTGGCGGCGAGCACTTGGACGGAACCATTCTCATCCGAAACCTTCAGGGAGGTCACCGGCACTGGACTCCCCTATCCTTTGCGGCCGCCTGTTCCAGCAGACTCTTCTCAATCATCTCCCGCGTTACGACCATTGTGGGATCACGTTCTCGCATCGCTTTGGCAAACTGGATGTCATCGAGGTCGGCGTCACCGTAGTCGTCATAGTCGAGATGACGCCAGTGGCCATCCGGTGACAGCTCCATTCCGTACAATGGCCCTACAAACCCACTGCGCGGAATGATGTAAGTGCGGACAAACGGCGCGTCCTCCCAGTCGCGTTTGACGAACTGTGCGCCGGGCGTGTTCTCGATGAACCACGGCTGGCCACCAAAGTAGCCGAATTGCTTTCCGATAATCTTGCCCAGCGTTTGGAGCGCAGCGAGTGCATCCACACGCATGGTCTGGTAGGTCTCGGGATTGAAATGCACCGAGCGGTTGCGGAGCTCGCCTAGCTCCAGAAACAGCTGTCCGGCGCCGGCCGTTAGGACGCCCCATTCATCAAGCACGTCCACCGCGCGCGACCAGTCCTGCAGGGAACCGCGACTATGCACTCGCCTGTCGTGAGAAGAAGTTTTGAAAAAGCCCCGTAGGTCCAGGATGAGATGGTTTAGGATGCGCTCTCCCAGCGCGCAGGCGCCCACGAGCGCAGGATAATACGCGCAGATGACGAATGCCTTGCGCGCCTGCTGGTGCATTTCGTTGTGGTAGGTGATGAGGGACATGCCCTTCGGGCCAAGATCGCGCATGTTTTCCACCACGCGTTCTGTCAACGGCGGAGCAAAATCCGGCCACGCGGCGGCGCAAAAATGGGCCACTTACGCCACAAGCGGGGAACGTCGGGAGGGCGTAGCCCGACCAGAGTTTCCCGCT
>SCRB01000348.1 GCA_004299545.1 Rhizobiaceae bacterium | reverse complement strand
GCCGGCGGGCACGCTAGCACAGGATGATGTCAGGGCTCTGCCTGCGGGCGAGGGACAGATCGCGCTGCCGGGAAACAGCGCCGCGACGGGCATCGCCACGGGCAACCCGATGGACGAGTTGCGCCAGAAACTCAGGCCGGCGCCGCAGGAAAGGCTGGCGCGCATGGTCGATCTCAATGAAGAGCGCACGGCGCTCATCCTGCGCAAATGGGCAAAGCAGGGGGTCAGTTGATGGCCGCCGCACTCGCCGACATGCTGACGGATTTCGGCCAGACGGACCGCAGGCGTTCTCCATCTATTGCGGCGGTATCCATTGCCCCCGGCGCCCATGTCGCGCCGGCATCCCCTGCCCGGATGGACATCGACGCCCTGCTGAGCGACGAACGCCGAAAAACCGAAGCCGAAGTCGCTGCCCGGCTGGAAGAGCGTTTTCAGGAAACGCTCGCTTCGCTACGGGAAGCGCATGAGCGGGAGAGGGAAGAGACGCTTGCCGCCGCCGGCAAGGAAGCGGCCGGCCGCATGCTGGCCAGCCTTGATGAAATGGAGGAACGGATCGCCGCGCTTACCGGAGCGGCAGTCGCGCGTATTCTTGGTTCCATCGTCAGTGACGATATCCGCAAGCACAGCATCGAGGAACTGGCAAGGACGATCAGGCAGGCCGCCGCCGATGACGAGGCGATCCGCATCCGCGTCAAGGGCCCGCACATCCTGTTCGCCGCGCTTGCCGAGAATCTGGGCGACTGGGCGGTCCATCTCGAGCATGTGGAAAGCGTCGGGACGGACATAACGGTCGATATAAACGAGACCGTTTTCGAGACGCGCCTCGGCGAATGGTCAGCCTCTTTGATGGAGGCACTTTCATGAACGTCGGAGCCGACGGCGAGCCGCGACAGGAGATCATCATCGTCCGGCGTGGCAGCCATGACGATGACGACGCCCATCACGGCGGTGTCTGGAAGATCGCC
This sequence comes from Rhizobiaceae bacterium, assembly GCA_004299545.1. GTDB lineage: Bacteria > Pseudomonadota > Alphaproteobacteria > Rhizobiales > Rhizobiaceae > Mesorhizobium_L. Next base: position 4,136 of record SCRB01000348.1, on the reverse strand, counting down.
TTCGCCGATTTCATGACGGCGATGATGTGCTTCTTCCTGGTCATGTGGCTGATCAATGCAGCCAACGAACAGACGAGGGTTGCGCTTGCGAGCTACTTCAATCCGGTCAAGCTGATCGACCGCAATACCAGCCGCAAGGGGTTGGACAATCCCGACATGACGGACCCGCTGGCATCATCGAAGAATGGCAGCGAAAATAATGATTCCAAGCCCACCGGCGGCGACAAGCCGGGCATGCCGGGTGTGAAGGACAAGCAACCTGCCGCCGATACAGGCAGTGAGAAGCACGCCTCGAACGACAAGCTGTTCTCCGATCCTTATGCCGTCCTGTCGGAGATCGCCGGGGAAACAGGCGTCAAACAGAACATCAGTTCCAAGGGCGACGGCGGTGCACAGGATGCCGGGCCGGCGACAGGCGCGTCAGGCGGAAAGGCCTATCGTGACCCCTTTGCCCCCGATTTCTGGTCGGAACAGGTCGATCGGCCGAAGGATGCGATCGAAACCACGCTTCCGGCGCCGGCCGGCAAGACGGGCGCGTCCGCACCTTCAAAGTCCGCCGAAGCGAAAGCTGAGTCAAAGCCGGCTCCTGCGCCGGAACAGAAAGTCGTTGCGCGACTCGCCCCCGCCGAAGCGAAGCCTGCCGAACCTGCTGAAAGCGCCGCGGCCGTTTCCGCGAAAATGGCGGGGGAAGCCCATGCCATACGTGAGGAACTCGCCAGGAAATTTGGCAAGAGCGACAAGGTTTACCAGGGGTTGAGCGTCGTGGCGACGGATAAAGGGATAGCGATCTCGGTCACGGACCAGCTCAACTACGGAATGTTCGAGATCGGATCGGCTGTGCCGCGCAAGGAACTCGTTCTCGCCATGGAAAAGATCGCCAGAACGCTCGAGGCCCATAAGGGTCTGGTACGCATCAACGGCTATACCGACGCCCGTCCGTTCAAGGGCGGCACTTACGACAATTGGCAGCTTTCCGCGGCGCGCGCCGAGGCCGCCTATTACATGCTTGTCAGGGCGGGCTTCGATGAAAAGCGCGTCCTCTCCATCACCGGCTATGCCGACCGCAAGCTCAAGGTCAAGGACGATCCCTTTGCCGACGCCAATCGCCGCATCGAGATCCTGCTGGAGCCTGCGGGATAATGCGGCGCGCGCGGCTGGCGAAGACCTGCGCGGCGCTGGCAGGTTTCCTGACCGCCAGCCTGCCGCCGGCTTCCGGCGCGCCGGAGGATTTCGCATTGGAGCCCTACCAGATGGTCCGCTCCCTGCAACTCATCCAGGACCGCATCGCCAACGGTGACAGCGCCGCGATGCCGATGCAGCGCAAGCTTCTGGAGATGATCGACGCAAGGCTGCAAAAGACGGACATCGATGCCTTCACGAAAGAGCGCAACTTCCGCGCCCTGTTGATGTACGCGATGAGCGGCGGCAACCCGACGACCGTCACCGAATTGCTGGCCAAGGCAAAGGTCGGCCCGGCGGACAGGATTCTCGCCAAGGGTGTCATGGCTTATATAAACGGCCATCCCGCGGATGCGATCGCTGCATTGCGAAACGTCAACCCGCTGGCCGAGGAGCCGGAACTCGGCGCCTTCATGGCGCTGGTGAAAGGCTCGGTCCTCGCAGTCGAAAATCCGGCAAGCGCCCTTTCCTTGCTCGATCAGGCGAGGCTGTTGGCGCCCGGCACGCTGATCGAGGAAGCGGCATTGCGCCGAAGCATGGCACTGACAGCGCAACTGGGAGACAAAGCTCGCTTTCTGCGCGTTTCGGATGAATATATTTGCCGCTTTCTTCATTCCCCCTATGCCGGGCAGTTCGCCGATTCCTTCGTCGCGGGTGTCATGAAGCTCCATCCCGGGCTCGACATCAACGCAATCGCGGCGGTCGTCTCCGACATGGATGCGCAGCATCAGCGTTTCATGTATCTGCGCCTCGCGCGTGCCGGGACGCTCGCCGGCCGGATCGAACTGGCCGCCTTCGCGTCCAAACACGCCGAACCTCCGGCCACCGGCAGCGAAGTACCTTCCGATCCGAGAGCAGGGCTTTACGCCAGTATCGCTTCCATCCCTTCCGGCAATATCGCCGAGATCGTCAGCAAATTGCAGGCGATCAATCCGGACCGGCTGAGCGAGAGCGACAGGCAACTGCGCGACGCGGCGCTTCATATCGCACGCGAAGTCAGCGCCCGCCCGCCCATGCCTGAAGGCGTTCGTCCCCGCGCCTCCAAAACGCCGGCAGACAAAAACGCTACGCCGCCACCCACCGCAAATGCCGCTCCGAAGCCCGACCTGGCCTCCGTAAAGGCGACTGAGACAATGGTCAGCCAGGCACACCAGCAACTGCAATCGATAGACAAACTTCTTCAGGAAACGCCCGAATGACTTCCGGCATCACACCTGCCGCCCTGATACCGCCCACGCCCACCGCGAAGGGTGGCGGTACAACCGCGGTTGCGAAAGCAGCTGGATTCTCGGAACTGCTCGACAAGCCTGCGGGCGGCCGGGCGAGGCAATCGGCGCATTCTTCCTCTAGCACTCTCGCTTCGACAAGGTCGGAGCGCCAAAGCGACGAAACATCGCCGGAGAACAGGGCAGGCGACGAACCTCCCCCGCCGCTCCCTCTCGATGCATCGGACAAACGGGCGACCGAGCCCAAATCGGGATTGAATGGCACCCCCTCGAACCCTGCGGACAAAGACAGGGAAACAGCGGCGGATACGAAAGAAAAGAGGAGCGATCTCGAAGCCCCGAAACATAAGGCGGTCGTCGTCGATGTCTCCGCGATCCTCTTTGGGATACCCGTAGCCGTCGCCGCCAATACCGCACAATCCGACGGCGGCAACTCGCCGGCGACCTCGGCCACGACCACATCGGCCGGGCAAACGACGGAAGCAACCGAGATCGTCGCGGGTCGGAAATGGGCATCTCCCGCTACAGCCAACACGGATGCGAATACCACGGATGTCCAGGCAAACGACAATAGGCCCGCAGATACGGTGGCTTCCGCGGCAGAGCGCCAATCTCCGGCGCATTCGACGACAGGGGCGGCTTCGGGGGCGCCGTCGGCTGCCGTGAGCACACGCGCCGCAGGACCGGCAATTACACCGACTCCCGCCCAAGACAAGCACCCCACGGACGTTGCCGCCACGGCGCAGCCTCAGCACTCCGCGAAGTTGCAGGGCGTCACGGTGACGGCTTCCACGCCGCAGCCGGCAACGCCGCCGATCGTCACGGGTGCGCCGCAAACGACAAAGGCCGGAACCGGCAAGGCCGACGATATCACGTCCCCCTCGCCGAATACGGGCGCAAGCGCAGACGCCGCCGCGCCATCCGACACAGCAGGCCGGACGGTGTCCGCCCCGCCTGCGAAATCGTCCGGCAGGGACACCGGCGGCAATGCGGGATCGAATGGACATGACGGCGGCAGGGACCCGGACAGTTCCTCATCGATAACCCTTCGCAATGCCGGATCGGCGCAAACGGCGGGCTCGGCGGTTTTCGGCGGCAGCGGCGGCACGACCGCCCCTATCCTCGGCCAAACCGCTTCCTCCTTCGTTTCGGGGATGGGAACACCCCAAACATGGGCGGCCGCCATGAGCCAGGCAGCTTACATGCCATATGGACCGGCCATGGCGGCGCCCGTCCGCTCCCTGTCGATCGCCCTCCAGCCGGCGGAACTGGGAACCGTCACCGCCAACCTCCATCTCTCTGGCCAGCAACTCAGGGTGGATGTCGAAGTCCGAACGGAAGAGGCGCTCCAGCGCTTGTCAAGCGATGCGGATGATATCGTGAAATCGTTACGCAATCTCGGTTTCGACGTCAGCCACGTCACGATCAGGCATGGAGGAAGCGCCACGCCTCCTACTGCGGGGGCAGGCCAGGCGGCGGGGCAGCCGCAGGGCAACACGGCGTTTCAGGCTTCGGCCAATTCCGGGGGCGGCCATGGCGGCACGACCCAAGGCAATGCAGGGAAAAATGATGGCAACCAGGACTCACAGGTCGCGGCCACCCGGCCTTCGGGCGGCGACGGCCTGTCTCGCGGTCTTTATATCTAGCACGGGAACGCCCGCTTCGGCTGCGGCGGCGGCCAATCCCTGCGAGGCGGAAATCCTCCATGCTTCGGTGCAATACGGGATTCCG
>SCRB01000347.1 GCA_004299545.1 Rhizobiaceae bacterium | reverse complement strand
CCGCAATCGCCTGCACGGTGATGGTCGATGGCGAACCTGTCTGCGCCTGCCTCGTCCCGGCGGCCTCGGTGGAGGGGCATTCCGTTCGCACCGTCGAGGGGCTGGCGAATGGAAGGCTTTCGGCTTTGCAGGCCTCTTTCCTGAAACATGGCGCGGCCCAATGCGGTATCTGTACGCCTGGCTTTCTCGTCGCCGCCACGGCGCTCCTGGAGCAGAATCCCCATCCATCCGAGGAAGAGGTGATGGATGCGCTGGGTGGCGTGCTTTGCCGCTGCACCGGCTACCGCAAGATCATCCAGGCGGTGACGGACGTGGCAAGCCATGGGCACAATGCAGCCCTGGACCTTCGCTCCCCGGCCGCAGGCCAGGCCGTCGGCGCCTCGCCCATCCGGCTGGATGGCATCCCGAAGGTTTCCGGCACGGACAAGTTCGGCGCCGACGAGAGGCCGGCCGACGCGCTTTCCGTCCTCGTCATCCGCTCGCCGCACTGGCATGCTTCCTTCAGCTTTGGCGATCTCGATGCTTTCGTGGCCGCTCATCCGGGTGTGGTTGCGGTCTACACCGCCGCCGACATCCCCGGAAAGAACTGTTTCGGCGTCATCGCGCCTTTTGCCGACCAGCCGGCGCTTGCTGAGGGCACGTCGCGTTTCCGCGGCGAGGCGGTGGCCTTGGTCGCCGGCGAGCGCGACGCGATCGAGGCGATCGATCCGGCGGATTTCCCGGTGGCGTGGAATGTCTTGCCACATGCGCTGTCGCCCGCCGAGGCGCGGGCGGAAGGCTCCGCGCTCATCCATGCCGAGCGTACCGGCAATATCCTCACCCAGGGTTTCGTCGAATGCGGCGATCCGGAAGCGAGCCTCGCCCGGGCGGCCGTCACGGCTGAGCGCCTGATAGAGACCTCCTATGTCGAGCACGCCTATATCGAGCCGGAAGCGGGCTATGCCTTCATGGAGGGCGACACGCTCGTCATCAGGGCGTGCACGCAGGCGCCCTATATGGACCGCAACGATACCTCGATCGTGCTCGGTCTGCCGCCGGAAAAGGTGCGCATCGTCGCCACCGCGACAGGCGGTGGCTTCGGCTCCAAGCTCGACGTTTCGCTGCAGCCGCTGATCGGGCTGGTGGCGCTGAAGACCGGGCGGCCGACCTATCTCGCCTATACGCGCACCGATTCGATGACGTCGACGACCAAGCGCCATCCGGCCTATATGGAGGCGCGGATCGGAGCGGATGCCGAGGGCCGAATCACCGCTATGATCTTCGACGGCGATTTCAACACCGGAGCCTATGCAAGCTGGGGACCCACCGTCGCCAACCGTGTGCCCGTCCACGCCTCCGGCCCCTATGTGACGCCGAATTACCGTGCTGTCGGCCGCGCGGTCCATACAAACGGGCCTGTTGCCGGCGCTTTCCGGGGCTTCGGCGTGCCGCAGGCGACGATCATGCAGGAATGCCTCTATGACGACCTTGCCGAAAAGCTCGGCATGGACCGGCTGGCGTTCCGCCTGAAGAACGCCTTCCGCAAGGGCGACAGGACCACCACCGGGCAGGTGATGGAAGCGCCCGGCATCGTCGAATGCCTGGAAGCGCTCAAACCTCATTGGGCGCGCGCTCTTGCCGATACGGAAGAATTCAATGCCGGGCATGAGGATGTGAAGCGCGGCGTCGGCATCGCCTCCTGCTGGTATGGCTGCGGCAATACCTCTCTCCCCAACCCTTCCACGATGAAGATCGGCATTGCGCGCGGGGGCGAAGTCGTCCTCTTCCAGGGCGCGGTCGATATCGGGCAAGGCGCGAATACGGTTGTGGCGCAGATCGCCGCCGATGCGCTCGGCCTGCCGCTTGGCGTCTTCCGTCTGCTCGGCCCCGATACGGCGGTGACGCCGGATGCTGGCAAGACATCGGCCTCGCGCCAGACCTTCATTTCCGGCAAGGCAGCGGAACGCGCGGCACGCAGCCTGCGCGAGAAAATCCTGCGTTTCGCCAACGTTTCGGCAAAAGCCGTTCTCGATCTGGGCGACGGGGTGCTGACGGTACGCGAGGGTGACGCCGTGCG
>SCRB01000346.1 GCA_004299545.1 Rhizobiaceae bacterium | reverse complement strand
TGAGAGCGGCGGTGCAAAATTCGACCACGGTAGCGGCGGGATAGTCCCGCTTCGGGCGGCGTAAAAGTCGTCCACCTAGAAGTCCTTTCTGCGATTGCAGCAGGGAGGATGAGGGGATCTATACCGTGGAATTGTATCTGAAGGTCCGTCTTGCCTGCTCGGAGGGCATGACGCAGCGCCAGGCGGCGAAGCATTTCAACATCTCGCGCGACAGCGTCGCCAAGATGCTGTCGTATTCGACGCCTCCCGGCTATCAGCGCCGTTCACCGATCCGTCGGCCAAAGCTGGACGCGTTCGTGGCGACCATCGATCGGTGGCTCGACGAGGACAGACAAGTGCCGCGCAAGCAGCGCCATACGGCCAAGCGGGTGTTCGACCGGCTTCGCGAGGAGTGCGGGTTCACCGGCGGCTACACGATCATCAAGGACTACATGCGCGAGCGGGAGCAGCGCCGCCAGGAGGTGTTCGTGCCGCTGTCGCATCCGCCCGGCCATGCGCAGGCCGATTTCGGCGAGGCGATGGTGGTGATCGGTGGTGTCGAGCAGAAGGCCCGCTTCTTCGTGCTCGACCTGCCGCACAGCGACGCCTGCTATGTGCGGGCCTATCCGGCGGGGGTGTCGGAGGCGTGGGTGGACGGCCACATCCATGCGTTCGCCTTCTTCGGGGCCGTGCCGCAGTCGATCGTCTACGACAACGATCGGTGCCTGGTGGCGAAGATCCTGCCGGACGGCACGCGTAAGCGGGCGGCGCTGTTCAGCGGTTTCCTGTCCCACTACCTGGTCCGGGATCGCTATGGCCGTCCCGGCAAAGGCAACGACAAGGGAAGCGTCGAGGGCCTCGTCGGCTATGCCCGGCGTAACTTCATGGTGCCGATCCCACGGTTCGCGACGTGGGAGGCATTCAACGCCTGGCTGGAAGAGCAGTGCCGCAAGCGCCAGCGTGACAAGCTGCGGGGTGAAAGCGAGACGATCGGAGAACGGCTGCAACGCGATCTGGCGGCTATGCGTTCCTTGCCGCCGTCGCCTTTCGATGCTTGTGACCAGGCCAGCGCCAAAGTGACGGCACAATCTCTGGTCCGCTACAAGACCAACGACTATTCCGTGCCAGTCGCCTACGGCCATCAGGACGTCTGGGTCAGAGGTTATGTCGATGAGGTGGTCATCGGCTGCCGCGGCGAGATCATTGCCCGTCATCCCCGAAGCTGGGAACGGGAAGACGTCGTCTTCGATCCCGTTCATTACCTGCCGCTGATCGAGCAGAAGATCAATGCGCTGGATCAGGCCGCCCCTCTTCAGGGATGGGAATTGCCCGAAGAGTTCGCCACGCTGCGCTGTCTCATGGAAGGTCGCATGGCAAAGCACGGCCGGCGTGAGTATGTGCAGGTGCTGCGGCTCTTGGAAAGCTTCGAGCTTGCCGATCTGCATGCGGCGGTGAAGCAGGCCATCCAGCTCGGCGCTATCGGATTCGACGCCGTCAAGCATCTTCTCCTGTGCCGGGTGGAGCGCCGGCCGCCACGGCTGGACCTGTCCATCTATCCCTACCTGCCGAGGGCAACGGTCGAGAAGACATCGGCCGAGACATACATGCGCCTCCTGTCATCGGATGCGGGAGAAGCGGCATGAATGCCGAGGTTCCCGAGATCCTGCTTTCCCATTACCTCAAGACCCTGAAGCTGCCGACCTTCCAGCGCGAGCATCAAAAGCTTGCCCGGCTATGCGCCACCGAAGGCGTCGACCATGTCGGCTATCTGGCCCGGCTTGCCGAGCGGGAGATGATCGAACGGGATCACCGCAAGGTCGAGCGCCGCATCAAGGCGGCCAGGTTCCCGGTCGTCAAAAGCCTCGACAGCTTCGACTTCGCCGCCATCCCGAAGCTCAACAGGATGCAGGTGCTGGAACTGGCACGTTGCGAGTGGATCGAGCGGCGCGAGAACGTCATCGCGCTTGGTCCCAGCGGCACGGGCAAGACCCATGTCGCACTCGGTCTCGGCCTGGCTGCCTGCCAGAAGGGCCTGTCCGTCGGCTTCATCACGGCCGCCGCTCTGGTCAGCGAGATGATGGAGGCACGCGACGAACGGCGACTTCTACGATTCCAGAAGCTGATGGCCGCCTGCAAGCTGCTCATCATCGACGAGCTGGGCTTCGTGCCTCTCTCCAAGACCGGAGCGGAGTTGCTGTTCGAACTGATCTCGCAACGATACGAGCGCGGCGCGACCATGATCACCAGCAACCTGCCATTCGACGAATGGACGGAAACGTTCGGATCCGAACGCCTGACCGGCGCTCTGCTCGACCGCATCACTCATCACGTCAACATCCTCGAGATGAACGGCGAAAGCTACCGCCTCGCTCAAAGCCGCGCCCGAAAGACAGGCTGAAACCCTCATAAAATCGCCGACGCCACAAGCGGGAAACTCTGGTCGGGCTACGCCCTCCCGACGTTCCCCGCTTGTGGCGTAAGTGGCCCATTTTTGCGCCGCCGCGTGGCCGGATTTTGCTCCGCCGTTGACAACAGCGCTGAAATCGAGCGGCTGTTCCAGATTGTCAGGAGCCTCAAAGCGGCGGGCAAGGCGATTATCTTCATCTCGCATCGCCTGCCCGAAGTGTTCGCCATTGCCGACCGCATCACCGTGCTGAAGGACGGCGAGGTCGTCGGCACCGTCGAGCGCGACGCCGTCGACGACGATATGCTTGTCTCGATGATGGTCGGCAGGCAGATGGCGATGGCCTATCCGCCGCGCTCGGGCGCGACAGGCCCTCGCCGGCTTGAGCTTCGCGGCCTGTCAAGCCCCGGTCGGTTCCAAGACGTGAGCTTCGCCGTGGCGGGCGGAGAGATCGTCGGGCTCGGCGGCATCCAGGGCAACGGCCAGAGCGCCGTGGTGCGATCGATCTTCGGGCTCAGCCCGCATCGTGGCGAAATCCTGCTCGACGGAGCGCCAGCGGCACTCGGCAGCCCGGCCCGGTCGATCGCCGCCGGTGTCATCTATGTCCCAGGCGACCGGCATCGCGAAGGCCTGTTCCTGCCCCATTCGATCCGCGAGAACATATCACTGCCGCATCTCAGACGCTGGGCCGGATTCGGCGTCATCTCCGGCCGCCGCGAGGCGCAAGCGACGGCCGAGGCAATCGCGCGCTTCGCCGTTAAGACACCGTCGGGGGAGGCGAGCGTCGCGACGCTCTCCGGCGGCAATCAGCAAAAGGTGGTGCTCGGCCGCTGGACGGAAGGCGATCCGCGTGTCTTTATCTTCGAAGATCCGACGCGCGGCGTCGACGTCGCCACCAAGCTCGACATCTACCGCCGCATCCGCGGTCTGGCGGATGCCGGCGCGGCGGTCATTCTCGTCGCCTCCGACCTCATGGAGTTGATCGGCCTCAGCGACCGCATCCTGATCTTCTCGCGCGGCCGCATCGTCGATGAGGCAAGAGGGGAGGAGGCGACCGAGGAGCGGATCGTCGGCAGCGCGGTTGGCGTTGGTACGGATGACACAGGCCCTGCTGCCGAAGGAGCCGCCATGACGGCAGGGCAGCGCCAGGCCGGACGCCCGGACCGGCCGTGACTGCGCCGTTATGGCGGCAATCTGCTGCTCGCGTGCCTCGTTGTCCTGCTGGGCGCGGCGGCCGCCAGCCAGTCGCCCTATTTCTTCACCGGCCCCAACCTCGCCAACCTGGCGGAACAGATCGCGCCGCTGGCGCTTGTCGCGCTCGGCCAACTCGCGGTGATCCTGCTCGGCGGCATCGATCTTTCGGTCGGGCCGCTGATAAGTCTCGTCACCTGCATCGTCTCCTATCTTGCCGTCAATGAAACCGGTGCCTCGCTCGGCCTCGGGATCGCAGCAAGCCTCGGGGCAGGGCTCATTGTCGGGCTGCTCAACGCGCTGCTGATCCTGCGCTTCAGGATACCGGACCTGATCGCGACGCTCGCCACCTATTCCATTGTGCTCGGTGCGGCACTGACGGTGCGCCCGAGCCCTGGAGGCATGGTCAGCGACCTGTTCCTGAATGTCTTCGATTCAAGCTTCGGCGGAATTCCCGCTGCTGCTCTCGTCGTGCTGGCGCTGACGATCGTCTTCGAAGTGCTTTTGGTGCGCGGCCGGCTCGGACAGCGGCTTTACGCCACCGGGTCGAGCGAGGAGGCAAGCTTCGTCGTCGGTATCCGGATTGGTGTCGTGCGTGCCGGCGCATATGTAGCCTGCGCGCTCACCGCCGCTCTTGCCGGCTTGCTGATAGCGGCCAAGATCGGCAGCGGCGATCCGCAGTCGGGGAGCGCCTTTACGCTTACTTCGATCACCGCCGTCGTCATCGGCGGCGCCAATCTCTTCGGCGGCCGCGGGACGGCGATCGGAGCGCTCTTCGGAGCGATCGCCGTCGGGCTGATGCAGAATGCGCTCAACCTGATGCATGTCTCAGCCTATTACCAATATGTCTGGGCCGGCGCACTGACGCTGATCGCGGTGGTCGGCTATGCGCTGCGACGCCCGTCATCAGCCCGGGCATGAGGGAGGAATTCAGCCATGACCGATATCCGATGCGTCGTCGAAAGCCACAACAAGCTCGGCGAAGTGCCCGTCTGGGACGTCGAGGAGCAGGCGCTCTACTGGATCGATATTGAGAATGCCCTCCTGCAGCGGCTGGAACCGGCGAGCGGAGAGATCACCCGCTGGACGCTGCCGGAGCGGATCTGCGCTCTCGCCTTGCGCCGTTCCGGCGGGCTGGTCGTCGCGCTTGCCTCGGGCATTGCATTTTTCGATCCCACGACCGGTGCCGTCGAGCGTCTCGCCGCACCCGAAGCGCATCTGCCCAGCAACCGCTTCAACGACGGCAAATGCGACCGCCGGGGCCGTTTCTGGGCCGGAACCATGGACGACCGGCTGAGCGAGCGCACCGCCGCGCTCTATCGCTTCGACCCCGACCGCTCATGCCGGCGGATGGAGGGCGGCATCGGTATCTCCAACAGCCTTGCCTGGAGCCCGGACAACCGGACCTTCTATTTCGCCGACACGTTGCAGCGGCTGATCTTCGCCTATGATTTCGACATCGAAAGCGGAGAGATATCCAACCGCCGCGTTTTCACCGACATGGCGGGCCAACCGGGAAGCCCCGATGGTTCGACGATCGATGCCGAAGGCTTTCTCTGGAACGCGCAATGGGACGGCTGGCGGCTCGTCCGCTACGCGCCAGACGGGCGCATCGACCGCACCGTCGAACTGCCGGTCCAGAAGCCGACGAGCTGCATGTTCGGCGGGCCAGACCTCAGGACGCTTTACGTGACGAGCGCCGTCTGGGACCTGGACGACGATGCGTTGGTCCGCCAGCCGTGGGCAGGCGGCGTGCTTGCTCTCGATGTCGGCGTCGTCGGGCTCCCTGAGCCGCGTTTCGCCGGCTGACATCGCCGGGTTACATGCCGAATTGCGGATGCTCCAGCGTCCGCACGATGCCACGGATTTCCGCAAGTCCCTTCAAGCGGCCGATCGCCGGATAGCCGGGCTGCGCACCGCGCGTGAGATCGTCGAGGATGTCCTGGCCGTGATCGGGGCGGAATGGAATAACGCAGTCGGACCGGCCTTCGCGCTTTCGCCGTTCCTCCTCTTTCAGTAGCGCCACGACAACGGCGACCATGTCGGTGCCGCCGGCGAGGTGCTCGTCCTCGAAGAACGAGCAAGGTACCGTTTCGGCCTCACGGCGGACATTGCGCAGATGGACGAAATGGATGCGCGGCCCCAGCCGCTCGACCATGCCGGGGAGATCGTTGTCGGCACGTGCGCCGAGCGAACCGGTGCAGAGCGTCACGCCGTTCGCCGGCAGATCGACCGCGTTAAGCACCGCTTCGTAATCGGCTTGCGTCGACATGACGCGCGGCAGGCCGAGCAGTGGCCATGGCGGATCGTCCGGATGGCAGCAGAGCCGCATGTCGAGGTGCTCCGCCACGGGCGCCACCTCCGACAGGAAATCGATCAGCCGCTTCCGAAGCTTTTCGGCGTCGACGCCGGCATAGGTGGCGATCAGGCGTCGGAGATCGTCGAGGGAATAGCGTTCGGTCGAGCCCGGCAGGCCTGCGCCGATATTCGCGGCCAGCGCCGCACGCGCCTCGTCGTCGAGTTCCGGAAAGCGCTTTTCCGCCGCGGCGCGGATTGTGTCGGGATAGGTTGCTGCCGCCCCATCGCGCTTCAGGATGAACAGGTCGAAGGCGGCGAAATCGATAAGGTCGAAGCGCATGGCGCGGGCGCCGGTCCTTGTCTTCCAGCGCAGTTCGGTGCGCGTCCAGTCGAGGACCGGCATGAAGTTGTAGCAGACGGTACGGATGCCGCAGCGTGCGAGATTTTCGAGACTGGCTTTCCATGCCGCTATATGGGGAACAGCCTCGGCCCCGCCCGTCTTGATCGCCTCGGAAACCGGAATGCTCTCGACCAGTTCCCATTCGAGTCCGCCGGCACGCGCTTCCCGCTGACGTTTCCTGATTTCGTTCAGGCTCCAAACCTCGCCGGTCGGGACATGATGCAGCGCGCTGACGATGCCTTCCGCGCCGGCCTGCAGAGCATTCTCGACAGTAACCCGATCGATCGGACCGAACCAACGCCAGGTCTGCCTCATGTCTCAAGCTCCAATTCGTGGTGCGCCGAAGCGATGTTCCGGCGTGCCGCCGACACCCGGCCTCAGCGCGAACAACCCACCCTCCCGCGGCCTTGCGGCCAGATGCTCATCGCTCATCGTGAACCGGGCGGAGGTAACGTAAAGCGTCGCCAGATCATCACCGCCGAAGGCGCAGCTTGTCGGCCATGAACAGGGCAACTCGACAACGCGGTCCAATGTGCCGTCGAGCATCGTACGGGTCAGGCAGCTCCCGCCGGCGACCCGGCAGGTCCAGATGCCGCCTTCGGCGTCGAGGCAGGAGCCGTCCGGGCGGCCGCGCCCGAAGGCTGCGCCAAGACGCCGCCGGCCGGAAAGGCGGAGGCCATTCGCCGACATCGCGTAGCGATAGAGGGTACTGTCGATTGTATCGGCGGTGATGAATACCCCCGGCTCCGGCCACAGCATCGTGTTGGGAATGCCGTAGAGATCGTCGGAAAGGCAGGAAACGGTGCCATCCGGAGCGATGCGGTAATAGCGGCCCGCCTTCGTCTCCTGCTCTTTCGGCGCGCCGTCTTCCGTCAGATTCGTGGCCATGGTGGCGACCCAGAACGTGCCGTCCGGTGCTACCCGCCCCTCGTTCAGCCGGTTGCCCGGCAATTCCGGTTCGGGAACGGCGATCGTTGCAAATTCATCGCCATAATCCCAGTATGCGACGCGCTGCGTCAGGCCGACAATCGCGCCGCCATCGACGCGCAAGCCGATCGAGGTCGGAAATTCGTCGCATGGCCATATTCGATGGTCCATCGTTTCCGGCACCAATCGGTGAATGCGCCGGCCGACGATATCGATCCAGAAAAGCGCATGCTCACGATCGTCCCAGACGATGCTCTCGCCGACGATGTCGGCGCAGGCGGCAACCAAACCGACCTCGACTTGATGTTCACTCATTGCCGACCACCATCAAAAATCTGACGCGGTGCAAATCGGCATGATGCATGCATGGTTGCGCCGGGCACGAGGCGTCGCAGCAGATCGTCTCCCGCTGGAAAATTATGCGCATTGACGGGATGGCTCACCGGCTCGAAGCAAAGGAAAGGAGCGGCTTCGCCGGGGGAATAGAGGATGCAGACCGGAAGCTCCTCCGACGCCTCTATCCCGACCGAGAGACGGCGCTCGGGCCAATGAAGCTCCGCGGAACGGTCCCAGCCGCCGAATGCGTTGTTGATCCAACCCGCAGGCAACAGCCGCAATTCGCCGAAATCCCATTCCGGCATATCGGCAAGAGGCCTGCGCCCGACGGGAAGGTGGCGATCATCCTCAAGCCAGATGTCTACGGCGTGGAACCGCAATACCGTGTCCGGCGTCCTTGGCAGCCAGGGATGGAAACCCAATCCGAACGGCAAGGGCCGTGCCGCATGGTTCGTTATGGAAAGGGAAACGCTCAGGCACCCGTCGGAAAGGGCATAAGATACCTGCGACCGATACCGGAACTCGCCCGGCCCATCGGACTCGAGCTGCAATTCCGCGCGATCGGCGGACCGGGAGACAAGCTGCCAAACACATTGGAAAGCGTTGCCGTGGATCGGAAAAGGTTCTCCATCGAGATTGGGATCAAGCGGCACAAACCGCCCTTCGTAGAGGAATCCGTCGCCACCGATGCGATTCGACCATGGGGCGAGAAGGATGGCGGCGACTGTTCCCCGTCAGCACCTATGGCCCAGATTTGAGGTTGTGATTTAAGGAGGATTTGGGTCTCGTCGTAGTGACGAAGGAACGAAGATGAGACCCAAATCCTCCAATGCAAAGAAG
>SCRB01000345.1 GCA_004299545.1 Rhizobiaceae bacterium | reverse complement strand
GATCGAATTGCAGCCGCGTGAATTCGCTCTCCTTGAAATCCTGATGCGCAACGAAGGCCGCGTCGTCACCCGCACCATGCTGCTCGAACAGGTATGGGACCTGCATTTCGATCCGCAGACAAGCGTCGTGGAAACCCATATCAGCCGGTTGCGTTCGAAGATCGACAAATCCTTCGACACGCCCCTCCTCCATACGATCCGCAACACAGGCTACAGCCTGCATATGCCGGAATAGCCGCGCCCCGCCACGCATCCAGTGCATGTCCTATCGTTCCGACGCCGCCTCTTCGCGCAAGGAGGTATCCGGCACCGAGTCGGATCTGGCGACGGGAAAGCGTATCACCACGCGCAATCCCGGTTCGGCATCCTCCAGCCGAATGGGCGCATCGTGCAGTTCGGCGATCGCATTGACGAGGCTCAATCCCAGGCCAGTCCCGGGCGTGGAGCGGCTCCGTTCGAGGCGATAGAGCCGGCGAAACACCTTCTCGCGCTCTTCAGGCGGGATCCCCGGTCCGTTATCTTCCATGGCGACGACCAGATCATCGAGCGAACGGGAGGTGGTTATCCGCATGCGGGTGCCGGCCGGTCCGTGGCGGATGGCGTTTTCGATCAGGTTGCACCAGAGCTGGATCAAGAGCTCACGATCGCCGGCGATCATGCAGCCCTGCGCCTTGAGATCGAGCGAGAGGCTGCCCTGCATCTCCTCGAGCGTGCCGTCGTAGAGATCGGCGGTTTCCCGAAGGATGGCGTCCAGATCGAGAAGCTTGAACCGCCTCCGTCTTGTTCCGGCCTCCAGCTGCGAAATCCGCAGCAGGGCATCGAAAGTCTGGTTGACCTGTTCAATTTCGGCCGCCGCGGCCGCGATCGCAAGGCTTGCCTCGTCATCGTGGCCCAGTTCTCTCCTCGCCTCGTCGATCGTGATGCGGAGCCTGTTGAGCGGGGTCTTCAAATCGTGGGCGATGTCAGCGCTAACCTGCCGCATCCCCTCCACAGTCGCTTCCAGTTGCCGCAGCGCGCCGTTGATGTGCGCTGAAAGCTGGTCGATGTCGTCTCCCCTTCCCAGCAGCGGGAGACGGGCCGCAAGGTCGCCCTTGGATATTCTGTCCATCGTGTCCTGCACCGCGCGGAAGCGCCGCTGCGCTCTCCGGCCGATGAGGCTGCCTCCGATGAAAGCCAGCACGATGACGATCAGCGATGTCCAGCCGAAGCCGGCGGCCGCGATCGCCTCGAGCTTGTCGATGTCCTGATAGCTCTGGCCGACGATAAGGCGATCACCCCGAACCGTGCCGGCCATCAGAAGATATTTCCTGCGGCCGTGAAGGCCGATCTTGTAGGCGGGGATGGTCGACCATCCATCCGGCAGATCGATGCGGGGAATATTGCCAGCGAGGATGCTACCATCGGCCTTCGTGGCCAGGATCACCCGGTCGTGGCCATGTGCGGCGCGGATGTTCGCCTGCACCGTATCGAGGAAATCGGTGTCGTCGTCCGCCTTGTTTCCCGCAATCGATGTGTAGAGTTCACCAACAGCCTTGCTGTGATGCCGCATCATTTCCCATCGCATGATCTCATAGATGGAAAATCCCGTGACGAGAGACGCGCAGAGGAACAGTCCGCTGAAAATCAGCGCCAGTTTGAGCGGCGTGTTTTGAAGGAACCTGAAATGACGCATGGACAAGTGTCTCGTGCCAACTCTTAGCAGGCTGCTGAAAAAGACACCAATTCTGGCGGCGGTGCAATCGCCGCGTGGTACAGCTTAGGCCGATCACGCCAATCGCGCGTATGGTGTGGATAAGCGTCGAAAGCTGCCCTCCCTATTGGCGCCATGCGCAGCCCGGCCACGGTGTGCCCACTTCGCAGCTCCAGGCCACAATAATCCGGAACTGAGCGGTGATCGCCGCATTATAGTGGAGAGCAGGTGTCGCGCGTATCCTCTTCCTGAAGAAACCAGAGCATGGCCAGACCTCGAGCAACTCGCCGGTAAGCCCGCGCGACATCTTCGCGAGCACATGGCCGGATCACATATGATCGCGGCGAACGCTGGCCTTCCGCTCGCGCGAGAATATGCTCCGGCCATCGCGGAACGCCTCGATCCGCTCGGAGATCACCCATTCAGCTGCCGTGCAGGAGAGGGTGGAGACGATGTGCGTGCGAGCCTGCCATCCTTCGCGTTCTGTCATGCAGGTCCATTCGATCCGCGCCGTCACCGACAGCGGATCGTCGAGCGTGATCGACCAGACCTCCTCGCGGATATCGCGTGTCGAAAGTCCGTTGCCGGGATGCCGGTTGAGGCCGGTATCCTCGTTTACCCGGTAGCGTGTCACACCTTCGCGGAGATCATGCTCGACCGAGCGCCCTGACGATCCCTCGACTAGGGTCTCGTATTTCGGCAACGGATCAGGATTCGACGGCTCGGGCACCTCGATCCGGCGATGGCTCCCAAGAAGCGGAAGCTGAAGTTCCATCGTATCAAGATCGATCTCCATCGTCGCATTGAAGGGGGGCGGCAGGATGATCGGCCAATAGGCACTGGAGAGCGACAGGCGGATCAAATGGCCCGGCTGGAAACGATAGCCGCAGGCGTCCAGAACGAGTGTGATGTCCGTAGGTACGCCCGGCTCAAGCGGCTGCGGCTCGGCATTGCCGTGGCGATGGGCGAGGTTGAGAACGCCATAAGCCACGCGCGTCGCCGTGCCGTCCGGATGCACGTCGACAAGCCGCGCGGCAAGATTGGCCAAAGGCGTGTCACTGGAAACGGTCAGCGCCACTACCGGCCGACCGAGGATAACGCAGTCTTCCACGAGAGCCGCGCTGTCAAAGACCAGTGATCCCGCATCGTCGCCACGCTGGTCGCCCGCCATTTCTGAATCGGGCTTGAGAGTGAAAAACTCGCCGGCACCCGTGCCTGTATCGAGCGGTGAACGCAGCAACGCATGACCGGCGGCCTGTCCCGCAGGATCGCGTTCGAGCCCGCCCGCCGCGCCGATCGTGAGTGTGAGGGGCTTTGGCGCCTCCCATCTGTTCTTGGCGATCCAGTAACCGGGATCCGCCTCGCGCCACAGCCCCGGGCGCGGCCCGTCGAGAATATAGGCGCGCACATGCGGCGTCTCTTCCACGGCGTTTTTCTCCCCGCAGAGCCAGCGCCGCCACCATGCAATTGCCTCGGCGTGGAAGTCCGCGCGTGGCCTGGGATAGGCGAAATGCGGATATTTGTGGACCCATGGGCCGACCAGCGTCCAGGCACGGTCGGGCATCCCCGTAACCATGTTCAGCGGCGTGTTGCGATAGCCATCCGCCCAGCCTGCTATCACCAGGGCAGGGACCGGAAACGCGTCGAAATCCTCGCAGATCGACCCATGGCGCCAGAAAGCGTCGCGCCGCTGGTGCGAAAGCCATTCCTGCATGAAGAAGGGCTCGTTCTCCAGCCTGTCCTGCCACATGGCAAGCCAGCGCTCGCCCACCAGTTCGGGGTCCGGCGGACGAGACTGGTAAGCGCTCATCGTTGCCGCCCAGGACATCTGCGCCGAAAGATGCGCGCCGTTCTTGTAATGGATGTCGTCATTGTAGCGATCAACCGTGGAAGCGATCGAGATGACCGCCTTGAGCGCCGGCGGTTTCAGCGCCGCTACCTGCAGGCAATTGAAGCCGCCCCAGGAAATCCCCATCATCCCGACATTGCCATTCGACCAGTCCTGCGCCAC
>SCRB01000344.1 GCA_004299545.1 Rhizobiaceae bacterium | reverse complement strand
CCGGGAGTGCGCCTGGTCGCCCAGCGTGCCGGGCGCGCCGACGAGGTCGTCGATCCCGTCGGGGTTCAACTCAGCGAATTCGAAGTCGGTTTGAAGCCAATGGGAGCCGACGAGGAAGACAGGACGGTGCAGCAGATCCGAAGCACGCTGGCGCGGTTCCCGGGGATCACGACATCGGTCAACACCTTCCTGGTCGAAAGGATCGACGAGACGATCTCCGGGACGCCCGCGCCTGTCGTCATCAGCGTGTTCGGTAACGATCTCGACAATATCGACCGGGTTTCCCTGCAGATCGCCCATCTGGTGGCATCCATGCGTGGGGCAGCCAGCGTGCAGGTGGAATCACCTCCCGGCACGCCCGAACTCTCCGTGCGGCTCGACCAGGCCCGGCTGAGCCGCTGGGGTTTTACGCCCGTCGAGGTCATGAACGCCATCCAGTCGGCGTATCAGGGGGTCACGGTCGCACAGGAATATCAGGGCGTGAGAAGCTACGACGTGTCCGTCGTCATGCGCCCCGCGGACCGCAAGGATATCAGCCAGGTCGGATCGCTTCTCCTGCGCAATCCGGACGGCCTGATGGTGCCGCTGCGGGACCTGGCCCAATTGCGGCAGGTGTCCGGGCGCTACCAGATCACGCACGATGGCGGACGGCGCGTGCAGGTGGTTTCGGTGGCCGTGGGAGGCCGTTCGATCGCCGGATTCGTCAGCGAGGCGCAGCGCCGCGTTGCTCGCGAAATCACCATGCCGAAAGGCACATATGCGGTTTTCTCCGGCGAAAGCGAAGCGCTCGGCCGCTCGCAGCGCGATCTTGTGGTCTATGGCCTGATGGCGGGTCTTGGCATTGTCCTGTTCCTCTTCCTCGCCTTGAAGAGCCGGCGCGCCGTGGGGCTTGTCCTGTTCAACATGCCGTTCGCGCTGGTCGGGGGTGTCGCGAGCGTCATGCTGACGGGCGGCTCCTTATCCCTTGGCGGCATGGTGGGCTTCGTCACCCTGTTCGGCATCTCCCTGCGGAATTCCATCATGCTCGTTAGCCATTACGAGCATCTCGTCGGGAAAGAGCGCATGGAATGGAACGGTGAAACTGCTATCCGAGGCGCTTCCGAGCGTCTCGTGCCGATATTGATGACGGCGATCGTCACCGCTCTCGCATTGTTGCCCCTGGCGATCACCAGCGGAGAAGCGGGTAACGAGATCGAAGGACCGATGGCGGTCGTCATCCTCGGTGGCCTCGTGACGTCGACGCTTCTCAACCTCTTTGTCCTGCCGACATTGGCCCTGCGCTACGGACGTTTCGATCGGGCGGAGTGAAGCCGTTGCACCACTGATCGCCCGGATACAAACCAATTGGCACACTGTCTTCGACGGCGTGAAGATGAGAACGGCATCCCTCGACCGATTGGCCCATCACCGCCCCATTTGTCCTTTCATCGGCCTGAGAATTGAATTGTTGTCCTTTCGAGGGCTGGGATGTGTTCTGCTAGTTCGCGGCGGAGATGCTCGGCGAGCCGATTTCCCGATTTCGACGACAAGATCATCTCCATGTATGCGCGCGGGATGACCGTCCGCGCGATCCGCGGCCATTTGGAGGAACTCTATGGCATCGATGTCTCGCCGGACCTGATCTCGGCGATCACCGACGCCGTCCTGGAGGAGGTGGCCGAATGGCAGAACCGGCCGCTCGACGCTTGCTTTCCACTGGTCTTCTTCGACGCGATCCGGGTCAAGATCAGGGACGAAGGCTTCGTGCGCAACAAGGCCGTCTACATCGCGCTCGGCATTCTGGCTGATGGCACGAAGGAGGTTCTGGGCATTTGGATCGAGCAGACCGAGGGCGCAAAGTTCTGGCTGCGTGTCATGAACGAGCTGAAGAACCGTGGCCTCGGCGACATCCTGATCGCCGTCGTCGACGGACTGAAGGGCTTCCCCGAAGCCATCAGCGCCGTCGTTCCCCAGACCGTGGTGCAAACCTGCATCGTGCACCTCATCCGCCATTCGCTCGAGTTCGTGTCATGGAAGGATCGCAAGCCCGTCGTGCCGGCGCTGCGCGCCATCTACCGGGCCAAGAATGCCGAGGCCGGGATGAAGGCGCTGGAAGAGTTCGAGGCCGGCTACTGGGGCCAGCGTTATCCGGCGATCGCGCTGAGCTGGCGACGAAACTGGGAGCACGTCGTCCCGTTCTTCGCCTTCCCCGAAAGCGTGCGCCGGATCATCTACACCACGAATGCGATCGAGGCGCTGAACTCGAAGCTGCGCCGCGCCGTGCGCACAAGGGGCCACTTCCCCAATGACGACGCGGCGATGAAGCTGCTATATCTGGTGCTGAACCATGCGGCCGAGGAGTGAAAACGACCACCGCGCGAATGGTTCGAGGCCAAGACCCAGTTCGCCGTCATCTTCGGCGAGAGGTTCGTCGGTCAATGACGAAACCGGCCTCGCGCACAGAATTCCTGACAGTCCCATGCAGCGCCCGTTCGGCCGCGATCGCCCGGTCGAGGTCGGTTCAGTAATCTGCGCGCGACTTGGCGACCATGGCAAGGTCGTACTTGCCCTTGTTGGCGTTGGCTTTCAGATGTGTCGAGTCGGTATAGAGCACCGTGCCGTCGACCAGGCCGGCCAAAACCGCCTGCTCGACGATGCGGTCGAAGATGCCCTGGGCGATCGTCTCGTCCTGGTAGCGGCGGCGACGGTTCTGCGACAGCGTCGAGGCGTCGAACACCTTGTCCGTCCGCTTCAGTCGCAGGAACCAGCGGTAGGCGACGTTGACCTCGATCTCGCGCACCAACTGCCGTTCCGAGCGGACCCCGAACAGGTAGCCGATGAACAGCGCCTTGAACATCAATGTCGGATCCAGCGGCGGCCGGCCATTGTCGGACGAGTAGAGCGGCGCCGTCAGATCGTGGATGAAGGAGAAATCGATCACCCCCTCGATCTTGCGCAGAAGATGGTCCTTGGGAACCAACTCCTCCAGCGTCACAATCTCAAGAGCGGTTTGTTCGGGGGCGGGCCGCTTCAACATGACCCAGTGAATCAAAAACCCCCGCCTGATCAGGCCGTGTGGAAGCTGCATGGAGGCTCCGGCATTGTCGGGGCCTCCATGGTTTCAGGCTGTGGCGGTTTGGATGTTGATGGCTCGCAGGATGTTGTAGGCGAGGACGGAAAGGGCCATTTCGGTTCTGGTTCCTTTCAGGTTTCTGGTCAGGAACCGTCCGCCTGCCGTCATTCGCTTGATCGTGCCGAAGGGGTGCTCGACGGCACATCGCCTGGCTTTCATCATCTGGGGCGTGGCACGGGCATCCATGCGGTTGAGCGCGTCGTCATCGAGATGGCGCTTGACGAAACGCCGCTCGGCCGTGGTGCAGCGTGGCTTCAGGGCGCAGCCGGAGCAATCCTGCGAGGCATAGGTGACATTGCGCTTCTTGCGATGAAGCTGCTTGCGCACCAGCGTACGTCCCGCCGGACAGGTGAACGTGTCCGTCTCCGTCTCGTAGATGAAGGCGGTGCGGTCGAACAGCGTGCCGTCGCCCTGACTGTTGACCGAGCGCTGTGCGGGCACGCAGGCGACGATGCCGTCTCGCTCGCAGGCGCTGGCATGCTCGCCATTGTCGAAGCCCTTGTCGGCCACGACCGTCAGGGTGTCGAGGGCGAGGCTCCCCTTCGTGGCGCTGGCCATCGGATGAAGTTGGCGGCGGTCGGTCGGCTCGTCGGTGACCTCGTGATGCACGATCAGGCCCGTGTCGGCATCGACGGCGGTCTGTATGTTGTAGCAGGGTGGCTTGTGGCCGCTGCCTGCCCGCATCGGACGGGCATCTTCCTCGCCTTCGACAAGCATGTCGCGCTCTTGCGTCTCCAGCTTGCCAGCCATCCGGGCGAGTTCGGCGCGCCGGGCGCGAAGGGTGGCGAGCGCAGCGGGAACAGCATCCGGCTCATCGTCAGGTTCGCTCGCATCGGCTTCGTCCAACCCGGAAAGGTAGGCGGCGATCCTGCCGTCGAGGCGCGCCGCTTCATTTGCGATCTCCTCGCGGCCGATCACCTTCTTCGGGCTGGCGGCAGCGCGGAACTTCGAGCCGTCCAGCGCCACGAGACGGGCCGCAAACAGGCCGGCATCCCGGCACAAAAGCACGAAGGCCCGGCACGCCCCGACGATGGCAGGGCCGTTGTCGCGGCGGAAATCGGCAATCGTCTTGAAGTCGGGGGCGAGCCTGCACAGCAGCCACATCGCCTCGACATTGCGCCGGCATTCCCGCTCCAGCCGACGCGACGAGCGGACCTCGTTGAAATAGCCCCAGAC
>SCRB01000042.1 GCA_004299545.1 Rhizobiaceae bacterium | reverse complement strand
ACGACCCCTCGCCCTACGCGATGCTGATGGCCAAGCTCGCCGAGCCGGCGGCCAAAAAATACGGCATCGAGATCGTCGCGCACGAGACCTACCAGCAGGACGACAGCAACGTGAGCGTCCAGATCGGCCGCATCAAGGCCGCGGGCGCGGCCGCGATCATCAAGATCGGCATCGGCGGCTCCACCGTGACGATCGCCAAGAACGTCAAGCAGCTCGGCCTCAAGGACATGCTGCTTATGGCGGGCCTCGACGATGCCGCGCCCTATCTGCAGGCCGGTGAGGTGCTGGGCGATCATTTCATGTTCGCCGCGACCACCGTGCAGATTCCCGAAGCCGTGCCGGCGGGACCCGCGCGCCAAGCGCTCGATGCCTTTTTGGCACGCTGGAAAGCGAAGTACGGCGACCGCGACGGGAGTGCGGCCTCGCGCGCCTGGGACGCGATGATGGTCATCGCCAAGGCGGTCGAGGCTGCGCATTCGACCGATGGCGCGAAGGTGCGTGACGCGCTGGAGCAGGTCTCGCACTACCAGGGGGCCGCCGCGCTCTATGAGTTCTCGCCGAAGCAGCATGTCGGGGTGGTCAAGAACCCCTTCGTCATCGGCGAGGTCAAGGACGGCAAGCTCATTCAGGTGAAGTGAGCCGGGGCATGACCATGCCGCTTCTGGAAATCCGCGACCTTTCCGCGCGTTACGGCCATGTCGAGGCGCTCAAGCCGACCTCGCTCACGGTCGCGGAAGGAGAGCTGGTGACGATCCTCGGGCCCAACGGGGCGGGCAAGTCGACGCTTCTGCGCGCCGTCACGCGCCTCACTCCGGGCCCGGGCGCGATCCTCTTCAAGGGTCGCGACGTCAGCGCGCTCCCCACGCACAGGCTTTCGGAACTGGGCATGATCCTGGTGCAGGAGGGGCGCGGCCTGTTCGGCGAGATGAGCGTGCGCGAGAACCTGATCCTCGGCGGCTACAATGCCGGCAGCGACGCGGCGGAACTTGAGGCGCGGATGGAGAAGGTCTTCGGCCTGTTCCCCCGCCTCAGGGAGCGGCTCGACCAGAAGGCGGCGCTGATGTCCGGCGGCGAGCAGCAGATGCTCGCCATCGGGCGTGCGATGATGGCGGGTCCCAAGTTGCTGATGCTCGACGAACCCTCGCTCGGCCTTGCTCCGCGGGTGGCCGCGGAAATCCTTGAAACGCTGGGCGAACTCAATCGCCAGGGCCTCGGGATCCTGCTGGTCGAGCAGAAGGCGCCTCTGGCGCTGCGGCTTGCCCGGCGGGTCTATGTGCTTTCGCTGGGACGTATCGTTGCGGAGTTGCCTTCCCATGAAATCAGGTCCCACCATGACCTTACCCGTTACTACCTCCACTAGCGCCGGGTTGCCGCGGCGGCAGATCCTGCTTGCGGCACTCGGCGCGCTGGTCGTCGTCTTCGCCTTCTCCGCCAACGGTTATGTCGTGACGGTGATCGGCTTCGCTGCGATCTATGCGATCTTCTGCACCGGCCTCAACTTCTTCATGGGCTTCACCGGACAGGCGTCTTTCGGACAGAACGCTTTCGCCGCTCTCGGTGGGTATGGCAGCGCCATCCTGACCGCCGACTACGGTTTCGAGCCGGCGGCGGCGCTGGTCCTGAGCATGGCCTTTTCCGGCGTGGTCGCGCTGGTCGTCGGCTATCCGACGCTGCGCCTGCGCGGCCACTATCTCGCCATGGCGACCTTTGCGCTCGGTCTCATCACTTATGAGATCTCGATCAACTGGACCGACGTGACCCAGGGCTATATGGGCTATTCCGGCATTCCGCCGCTCGGCATCGGACCGTATTCCGCCGATACGCCCAAGCAGCAACTCGCCGTGATCTTCGTCCTCCTCGCACTCAGCGTCCTGGCGGCGGCGGCGCTGAAGAATTCCCGTTTCGGTCGGGCCTGCCGCGCGATCGCGGGGTCGGAGCTTGCCGCCGGCGCGCTGGGCATCCCGGTCGCGCGCTACAAGCTCGTCTCCTTCGTGATCGCGGCGCTTTATGCCTCCGCCGCCGGTTCGCTTTTCGCCCATTTCGTCGGATTCATCAGCCCCGAAGTCTTCGGCACCACCATGGTCGTGCAGAGCTTCACCATGCTCTACCTCGGCGGCATCGGCACGATCTCCGGACCGCTGATCGGGGCCGTCGTCGTCTCGCTCCTGCCCGAACTGATGCGCGGCCTCAAGGATTACCAGACGATCGGCTACCTCGTGATCCTGTTGGGAATCCTGATCTACGCGCCGAAAGGCGTTGCGGGTCTTCTCGACCGGCTTCCGCAGAAGCGGG
>SCRB01000343.1 GCA_004299545.1 Rhizobiaceae bacterium | reverse complement strand
GCTCTTCCGATCTCCTTCGCGCCCCCCTCTGTCCTGCCGCCAGACGCCGCATCTTTTCCGCCCCGCATCAAAACACCGTGCGCGCCTTGAGGGCGGCGGCGAGCGTGCCTTCGTCGAGATAGTCGAGTTCGCCGCCGACCGGAACGCCGTGCGCCAGCCTCGTCACCTTGACGCCCAGGCCACCAAGCTGGTCGGTGATGTAATGCGCGGTGGTCTGACCCTCGACCGTGGCGTTGACGGCAAGGATGATTTCTGCGACGCCGCCCGCCGCCACGCGCGAAACAAGGCCGGCGATATTCAGGTCGTCGGGACCGATCCCGTCGAGCGGCGACAGCGTGCCGCCGAGAACGTGAAACCGCGCGTTCATCGCGCCGGCGCGCTCCAGCGCCCAGAGATCCGAAACGTCCTCGACCACGATCAGCGTCGCCGTGTCGCGGCGCGGATCGGAGCAGACGGTGCAAGGATCGGCCGTATCGACATTGCCGCAGACCGAGCAGACCCGCACCTTGTCGACGGCCTCGGCCATCGCCGCCGAAAGCGGCTGGAGCAACTGTTCCTTCTTCTTGATCAGATGCAGCGCCGCGCGCCGCGCCGAGCGCGGTCCAAGCCCCGGCACTTTGGCCAGAAGCTGGATCAGGCGTTCGATTTCGGGACCGGCGATGCGTTGCGTCATAGGGCGGCAATCGGCAGTCGGCAATCGGCAATCGGCGAGCAACCGCAGAGCCACGCACAAGAAATGGGGAACAAATTGCTTTGGCTCATCTTCCTACTGCCGATTGCCGACTGCCGCACTGATCAAAACGGCAATTTCATTCCCGGCGGTATCGGCAGGCCCGCCGTCAGTTCCCGCGTCTTTTCCTGCATCACTTGCTCGACCTTGGCCTTGGCGTCATTGTGCGCCGCGACGATCAGATCCTCCAGGATCTCCGCCTCCTCCTCCTTGATGAGCGAGGGATCGATCTTCAGGCCCTTCATCTCGAACTTGCCGGAAAGCGTGACGCTGACAAGCCCGCCGCCGGACTGGCCGCTCGCCTCGATACCGGCGATCTCGCTCTGCATGGCCTCGAACTTGGCCTGCATCTCCTTCGCCTTGCCCATCAGGCCCATAAGGTCCTTCATCGCCATCTCCGTTCCGTTCAATCCTCTTCGTCGTCCTCCGGCGGCAAGTCCGCCGACTGGGGCTGTTCGTCCGATCCGGCCGTGTCCTTCGCCTCGGGCAGCCTTATATTGACGATGCGGGCACCGGGGAAGCGGGCGAGGATGGCGGCGACGGCGGGGTCGGCCCGCGCGTCGAGTATAGCATTTTCCCTGCGCGCCTTTTCCTCCTCCGCAAGCGTCGCTCCGCCTTGTTCGCGCGACAGGGTCACGACATAGCGCCGCCCCGTCCATTTCCGGAGCTTCGCTGTCAGGTCGTTGAGCAGCGTCTTCGGTGCATCCTCGGTCAGGCTGACATCGAAGCGATTCGCCGTTATCCGCACGGGGCGGATATAGGTTTTCAGCGCCACCTTGAAGGCAATGTCACGATTGGCATCGGCAAGGGCAGCGATATCAGCCAGAGACGTTATGAGCGGTCCCGATATCTCGGCTTCGGGATTCCGCACCGGCGGAGGCTGGAATTCACCGGCGGGCCGGCTTTCCGCCTGAGGCTCGACCAGGCGCATCGTCTGCGCGCCGCCGCCATTGCCCGAAGACAGGCGCTGGGAGGCCACAGCGGAGACCGGCGCTCCGCCATTTCCGTTTCCCTGCGGCGAAGCCGGCCT
>SCRB01000342.1 GCA_004299545.1 Rhizobiaceae bacterium | reverse complement strand
CAGCGACGAAGGTTCAAACGTCAGGCCCTTGGCTTTACTCGGCGTCGCCAGCCTTCTCGGCCTTTTCGTCTTTCGCGGCGGCCTTCTTCTTCGGCGCCGCCTTTTTCTTCGGCGCAGCCTTCTTTTCCGTCTTCTCGGCCGCCTCGCCCTCCTCGTCTTCGGCGAGGAGTTCTTCCTTGGTCACAGGTTTGTCGGTCACGTCGATCTCGGTCAGCATATGATCGACGACCTTTTCCTCGAAAAGCGGCGCCCTCAGATTGACGAGCGCCTGAGGATTCTTGCTGTAATAGTCGAAGAATTGCTGCTGCTGGCCCTGCGGAGCCTGACGCGCATATTCGTAAAGCAGGCGCTGCATCTCCTCGTCGGTGATCTGGACATTGGCTTTCTCGCCGATTTCGGCGAGGACCAGCCCGAGACGCACACGGCGCTCGGCAAGCTGGCGATATTCCTCCCGCGCCTTCTCTTCCGTCGTGTCCTCGTCGGCAAAGTTGCGGCCGGACTGCTCAAGCTCGTTCGTCACCTGGCGCCAGATGTTCTCGAACTCGGCATCGACCAGCTTGGAGGGTGCCTCGAACTTGTAGGTTTCGTCGAGCGCGTCCAGGAGTTCGCGCTTCACCTTCTGGCGCGTCATCTGGCCGTACTGGCTTTCGAGCTGCCCCTTGACGATCTCGCGCAGCCGTTCGATCGATTCCAGACCGAGGCTCTTCGCCAGTTCGTCGGTCAGCTCAAGTTCGTTCGGCTTCGCGACGTCCTTCACCTTGACATCGAAGACCGCTTCCTTGCCCGCGAGATGTGCCGCCCCGTAATCCTCGGGGAACGTCACCGTCACCGCCTTCTCGTCGCCGGCCTTGACGCCGACAAGCTGGTCCTCGAAGCCGGGAATGAACTGGCTTGATCCCAGAACAAGTTGCTGATCCTCGGCCGAGCCGCCTTCGAACGCCTCGCCATCGATCTTGCCGACGAAGTCGATCGTTACGCGATCGCCCGTATCGGCCTTGCCGGTCTTCGTCTCGTAGGTGCGGGCCGATTCAGCAACACGCTTCACCTGCTCCTCGATCTCCGCTTCAGGGACGTCATAGACGGGCCGTGTGACCTTGATGCCGGAATAATCCTTGATCTCGATCGGCGGAATGACCTCATAGGAAAGCGAGAATTCGAGATCGACCCCGCCCGCGAGGATCTTTTCAGCCTCCTTCTCGTCTTCCGTCATCGAAACTTCGGGCTGCATCGCAGCCTTCTCGCCGCGATCCGAAAGGATCGAGCGGGTCGAATCCGACAGGATGTCGTTGACGACCTCGGCCATGAAGGACTTGCCGTACATCTTGCGCAGATGCTGGACAGGCACCTTGCCCGGCCGGAATCCGTTGATGCGGACCTTGTCCTTGGCGTCGTTGAGGCGGGCCAGCAGCTTCGATTCCATGTCTCCCGCAGGGACAATGACCTTGATCTCGCGCTTCAGACCGGAATTCAGTGTTTCGGTTATCTGCATGTCTCAACCTTTATCGGTGTGGCACGGCGCGCGGCGTAATAGCCGCTCAGCCTGCCGGAATTCTTGCCGGGGTGGCCCTGGTGCGGGTGGAGGGATTTGAACCCCCATGCCTTTCGGCGCTTGGACCTAAACCAAGTGTGTCTGCCGTTCCACCACACCCGCTCTGAGGGCCTCGCGACCCTCGAAAGCGCGAGGTTCTATATCATCGGCGGCGGGCCGTTCAAAGGAAATTTGCCTGAAAACCGGGCGTTTTTTCGCCCACCACCGTGCGAGAAGCAGGCAAGTCCGGCGCCACGCCCATAGCGCCGCTCCGCCAGAATCGGGAAGATCGTAAAGATTGTGTCAATTCCCGCCTATATTGCATTGCACAATCTGCAATGCTGCCATGCAACATCCGATCTTCCAAATCGATTTGGATACCCCTATCTATGCCTGGTCAGCGAGGCCGAGGCCTCCTTTGAACAGAATAGAGTAAGACGATGAACCTGATCAACAATTACCGCAACTGGCGCCGCTATCGCGAGACCGTGAACGAGCTGAGCCGCCTTTCGAACCGCGAGCTGGCCGATCTCGGCATCAGCCGCTACGACATCCGCTACGTCGCCCGCAAGGCCGTCTGAGGATGGCATGAATTTCGTCGGGGCATCCTCCTCCCAGCCCCGGCGGATAAGGCCAGCGTTCTCCTCCTCCCGAGCGCTGGTCACTTAAAGCGACACCCGCCGGATCTCCTCCCCCGGCGGGTGTTGTTTTTTATTCGCCCTGCACTCCCCGCCGCGATTGCATCCGCGGCCAGCCGGCATTATCCACGGCGTCATGAAGACCGATCCGATCCATATCGTCGGTGGCGGGCTGGCCGGTTCGGAAGCGGCATGGCAGGCCGCCGAAGCCGGGATCCCCGTCGTCCTGCATGAAATGCGCCCCGTCCGTGGCACCGACGCCCACAGGACGGGCCGCCTTGCGGAGCTTGTCTGCTCCAATTCCTTCCGCTCCGACGATGCCCAATCCAACGCCGTCGGCCTTCTGCATGCCGAGATGCGGCTCGCGAACTCTCTGGTGATGGCATGCGGCGACGCCAACCAGGTCCCCGCCGGTGGCGCTCTGGCGGTCGACCGCGACGGCTTTTCGGCGGCCGTGACGGAACGCCTCGCCGCGCACCCGCTCGTTGAGATAAGACGGGAGGAAATCGCCGGCCTTCCGCCCGCCGACTGGGATCAGGCGATTATCGCGACAGGCCCCCTCACCTCGGCCGCGCTCGCCGACGCGATCGCGGCAGCGACAGATACGCAATCGCTCGCCTTCTTCGACGCCATCGCCCCCATCATCCATTTCGATACGATCGACATGGATATTTGCTGGTTCCAGTCGCGCTACGACAAGGTTGGGCCCGGAGGCACCGGCAAGGACTATATCAACTGCCCGCTCGACCGCGAGCAATACGACGCCTTCGTGAAGGCGCTCAACGACGGCCAGAAGACCGAATTCAAGGAGTGGGAAGGCACGCCCTATTTCGATGGCTGCCTGCCGATCGAGATCATGGCCGAACGCGGCGTCGAGACGCTCAGGCATGGGCCGATGAAGCCGATCGGCCTGACCAACCCGCATAACCCGGCCGTCAAGTCTTATGCCGTCGTCCAGCTACGGCAGGACAACGCGCTCGGCACGCTCTATAATATGGTCGGGTTTCAGACCAAGCTGAAGCATGGCGAGCAGGTCCGCATCTTGCGTACCATTCCGGGGCTCGAAAATGCCGAATTCGCCCGCCTCGGCGGGTTGCATCGCAACACTTACCTCAATTCGCCGATACTCCTCGATGCAACGCTGCAATTGAAGGTGCGGCCGGGGCTTCGCTTTGCCGGCCAGATCACCGGCTGCGAGGGCTATATCGAATCCGCGGCAATAGGCCTTCTAGCCGGGCGCTTTGCCGCGGCGGAAAGGCTGGGCCGCCAGCCTTCCGTTCCGCCCTCAACCACCGCCTTCGGCGCGCTGCTCGGCCATATTACGGGCGGCCATATCGTCTCGAACGATGAACCGGGAAAGCGTTCTTTCCAGCCGATGAACGTCAATTTCGGGCTTTTCCCGCCTATTGAAGCGCCGACAGGCGATGGAAAAAGGCTGCGCGGCAAGGAAAAGACCGCGGCGAAGAAGCATGCCGTTACGGCTCGCGCGCTGCGCGACTGCAGATCGTGGCTGGGATTGCCGCAGACGCCTGCGCAAGCGGCCGAATAAAGTTTCAATCGCTCGGATGATTCGGGTCTTCGGGCTTCTCGGTCGACGGCCCCAGTTCGTCACCGGCCTTCGGACCGGACGGCTGAGCGGCGGGCGCCGCCTTCTCCCTTTCAGCCGCGGCCGCTGCTGCAGCGGCTGCCCTTTCCGCGGCCTTGTCCCCTTTCGGCATGGGAACGTTCGACTTCTCCTTGCAGCCCTTCAGCCAGACATCGTAGATCGGGTGCTCGACGGCGTTGAGGCCGGGGCTTTCCGCAAACATCCATCCGGTGAAGATTCGCCTGATCTTGCGATCGAGGGTGATTTCATCGACGGCGACGAAGGAATCGGTTTTCGGCTCCTCGGCGTTGGAAGAGGAGAAACAAACGTGCGGCGTGACCTGCAGCGCGCCAAATTGCACCGTTTCATCAAGATAGACGTCGAAAGTCGTGATTCGGCCGGTGATTTTGTCCATGCCGATAAATTCGGCGACAGGATTGGAAAGACGCTCGGCATGCGCGGAAAACGGCAACAACACCATGCAGGCCATCGCCGCAAGGCGCATCGTCGATTTCTGGCTCGGTCGATGAGAGGTCATGAAGGTTCGGTGCCGATGCCTTGTCGCCTGATCGTCCGCGACTCCACGGAGACGCCGGAAGGGTGTGCGCTTAGCCGATAATTGTGGCGAGAAAATACCGGCCGCACCCCTTGCCCCTTCCTCCAAATACGATCTTTTCGGAGAACCGGGAGCAGTCTTTTCAGGATCATGCCCCGATTGCCGCGACGTTCAGTTCCCCGGTGTCCAGGCGTCGTAATCACCGTCCACTCTCGGACGCTGCCCACGGCCAAGGATGGACCCCAGCGGCCTGTAGGCGGCGGGCGTGCCCGTCAGGTTCGGCTGATGCGGCTTTTGCCACTCGCGCGGCTTGTAATTCTCCTGCGACGGCGCAACATCGACGCGATGGTGGATCCAGCCATGCCATCCCGGCGGAATATCCGTGGCTTCCGAATAGCCCTTATAAATCACCCAGCGCCGCGTGCGGCCTTCCGAATCGGTCGTGCCTTCATAATAGACATTGCCGAACTCGTCTTCGCCCACGCGCTTGCCGAACCGCCATGTAAAAAAACGCGTACCGAGCGTCTGACTGTTCCACCAGGTGAAGAACTGAAGCAGAAATTTCGACATCGCCGCGCCTTGTTTCGACGGCCGGAGAGGATCCGGTCCATTCGAAAACCTTATGGCCTTGCCGCGTATCGAACGCAAGAACAATAGGCCGTTGGCGGGGTATCAGCGCAGCTTCATCTTGAAACCGGTATGGCTTTTCACGAAGCCTTCCCGCTCATAGAAGCGGTGGGCGTCTACCCTCAGGCTGTTGGACATAAGTTGCACGGCCGCCGCTCCGCACGCCCTCGCCTGGTCCACCGCATGATGGACCATCGCGCGCCCTATGCCTTTCGAGCGCATGTCACGCCGCGTCTGAACAGCCGTCAGAAGAAGGCTGGATGCGCCGCGCCTGGACATCCCCCTTATGGTGGTCGTCTGGAAGGTGCCGACGATCTGTCCCGCCCGCTCGGCGACATAAAGATGGCTCGCGGGGTTCGCGGCGATCGCCTCGAACGCGGTTTCGTAATTCGGTCGCGCCGTTTCGTCGGTGGTATCGCCATGGCCACCGAGCGAATCGTCGGCGAAGAGAGCAACGATCGCGCCGATATCGCCTCTTTCGGCCAGGCGGATGACGACAGGGAGCGCGTCCTCCTTCATCGACTGACGTCCTTACCAGCCGCTATGAGTCGCTTCATCTGAAATTCGGGAGGATCTGCGGCAAATCGTCAAAACCCAGGCCCAAATAGTTGACCGCGAAAACGACGCCGCCGACCACGACGATATCGATGGCGGTGGCGATGAGGACGACTTTCAGCATATGCCGGCCGCGGGGAGCGCTCGCAACAGTGCCGAGCGTGACGTTATTGTCGTCCTGCTGGGTACGCAGGCCCACCGGAAGCGCGGCGAAAAGCACCACCCACCACATCAGGAAAAAAAACGCCGTGATGCTGATCCAACCCATTCCGTTCCTCCGCATCGGCCACGACGACCGGCCCTGCAGAATCATGCGCCGATCTTTTTACGCGAGCACGATCTTTTGGGAAACCGGCGGCAGGCCGATCGGCAAGATCGCGCCCCGGAAATCAAGCCTGTTCGAGTTCGATCAACGTACCATGGAAATCCTTCGGGTGCAGGAAAAGTACAGGCTTTCCATGCGCTCCGGTTTTCGGGGTGCCGTCGCCGATGACGCGCGCGCCGGCTTGCTTCAAATGGTCGCGTGCCCTCAGGATATCCTCCACCTCGTAGCACAGATGGTGCATCCCACCACCGGGATTGCGCTCCAGAAAAGCAGCGATGGGAGAATCCTCGCCAAGCGGTTCAAGCAGTTCGATCATCGTGTTGCCGACATCGACGAAAACGACCGTCACGCCATGCCCGGGCAGCGTCTGCGGGGCGCTGACATGCGCGCCCAGCGTGTCGCGATAGCTCGCCACGGCCGCCGCAAGGTCGGGAACGGCAATGGCGACGTGGTTCAGGCGGTTGAGCATCGTTTTAGTCCATAGTGAATGGTGAATGGTGAATGGTGAATGGTGAATGGTGAATGGTGAATGGTGAAGCAATTACGGGAACTTTGCGCCGGTCACGCTCTTTTTTCTTTCTGACCATTCACCATTTTTCCATTCACCATTCACCGCGTCACAAACACCGTCACGACCGGCTTCTTGCCCCATATTTCATTGGCTTCGCTGCGCACGGCACGGCGCACGGCCTCCGAAACCAGATCGAGATCCTTTCGCCTTTGCCGGGGAATGCTTTCAACGGCGCCGATCGCCGCATCAAGAAGCGAATCCTCGATCGGCCGGCCGGCCGCGTCCGTCTTCGCCACGCCGATCGTCACGATATCGGGGTCGCCCGCCAGATCGTGGCGCTCGTCGAGCACGGCATTGACGACGACATGGCCGGCGAACGAAAGCTTGCGGCGCTCGCGTATGCCCATTTCCTCTTCGGAGCCGATCAGGAGACCGTCCTTGTAGATGCGGCCGAACGGCACCTGGTCGATAATCTCCGCCGGTCCCGGGGAAAGACGCAGCACGTCGCCGTCGCGCACCTGCGCAACCTGCGGGACACCGGCCCCGGCCGCAAGTGAGCCGTGCGCCACCAGATGTGCCGCTTCGCCATGGACCGGCACGGCGATTGCCGGGCGCACCCATTCATACATGCGCCTGAGCTCGCCCCGACGCGGATGGCCCGAGACGTGGACGAGCGCGTCGCCGTCCTCGATGACGCGGACGCCCTGGTCGATCAGGCCGTTCTTGATGGCGATCACGGCCTTTTCGTTGCCTGGAATGACGCG